>CAYLNA010000001.1:0-3430 GCA_964384665.1 uncultured Desulfovibrionaceae bacterium
AGGTCATGGGCGCGTTCAGCTACGTCGACAAGATCGACGGCCTGCCCAAGCTGGCGCCCATGATCGAGGGCGCCTTCCGCCTGCGCAAGGTGCTCGAGGACACCTATGCCGACGCGGCCATGAACGAATACAACTAAAAGCCGAACGGGGCGGCCATCGCGGCCGCCCTGTTCTGTCCGGATCTCGCCCCCCAGACCGCGCCGACTCGGATATGCCGCCAGGAAGAACGGCGACGATCCCCCCGCCTCCACCGCTTTCGAAGCATCCCCGCCCTTCCTGGTCCGCGCGGCCGTCAACGCCCGCGACAGTCCGAAATCGCCCTGTGTCATGCACGGATCGGGGCCTTGTTTTTGCCCTTTGACCAGATTTTCCGTTATTGGTAGGACCAATTTCACGGAGGACAGGGGTGAGCACACGACACACACGGCTTTGCGAGGAAATCACCGCTCGCATTCGGGAACTGGTCGCGCGCACGAGGTTGCGTCCCGGAGACCGGCTCCCGCCGGAGCGGCATTTGGCGGAACTTTTTCAGGTTTCCCGTAATTCCGTGCGCGAGGCCATCAAACGCCTGGAGCAGCACGGCGTTTTGGTCAGCAAGCCGGGATCGGGCACGTTTATCGCGGACCAGAGCGAAACCGGCCTGAGCCAGGCCTTGGAGCAGGCCTTTATCCGGGAGCGCAGTCGCCTGGCGGATATTTTTGAACTGCGCATCCTGCTTGAGCCGCAAATCGCCTTCCTCGCGGCCCAACGCATCACGGATCAGGACCGCGCCCGCCTCGACGAGATGATCCGCCAGCAGGAACGAGCCATCGCCGAGAACAGGGATTACCAGGAGCACGACCTCGCCTTCCACGATTTCATCGCCGCCTGCACCGGCAACGAGGCCATCAGTCGGCTCATGGAAAAAGTACAAGACATGCTGACCGAAAGCCGGGACGAGCCCCTGCGGTCGCCACGCCGCGATGCGGAATCCTTCGCGGGACACCAGCGCATCCATCAGGCCCTGCGCGAGCGCGACGCGGACCGCGCGCGCGAGGCCATGATCCGCCATCTCCAAGAAACGCAACATCGCCTTTTCACCAACACAGGAGACAACGATGAGTGACGTCAAGAAAACAGCTCGTGAATTGATGACCGGATTCTGCCGGGTCTGCCCGGTCTGCAACGGCAAGGCCTGCGCGGGGGAAGTGCCGGGCATGGGCGGCCTGGGAACGGGCTCGGCCTTCATGGCCAATGTCGCGGCCCTGGCCGGCCGGACCTTCAACATGCGCCTCATGCACGGCGTCACCGAACCGGACACCAGCGCGTCCGTGCTGGGGATTAACCTCGCCTTGCCGGTCATGGCCGCGCCCATCGGCGGAGTCTCCTTCAACATGGGCGGGAAGCGCACCGAGGAAGAATACATCACGGCCATCATCAACGGCTGTAAGCAAAGCGGCGTCATCGGCTGCACCGGCGACGGCGCGCCGCCCTTCATCCACGAAGCCGGGTTCGCGGCCATCGCCGCCGCCGAAGGCCACGGCATTCCCTTCATCAAACCCTGGGAAGACGCGGAATTGTACGACAAGCTGGCCAAGGCGCGGGACTGCGGGGCCGTGGCCATCGGCATGGACATCGACGCGGCCGGGCTCATCACCCTGCGCAAGATGGGCCGCCCCGTCTCGCCCAAACCTCTCAACACCATGCGCGAGATCATCGCCCGGGCCGGAGTCAAGTTCATCGTCAAGGGCGTCATGACCCTCGAAGACGCGGAACTGGCCCTGGAGGCCGGAGCCGACGCCATTGTCGTCTCCAACCACGGCGGCCGCGTCCTGGACCATACGCCGGGCACGGCGACCGTGTTGCCCGGCATCGCCCGGCATTTGAAGGGGCGGCTGACCATTCTGGTTGATGGGGGAGTGCGGAGCGGAGGCGATGTGCTGAAAATGCTGGCCCTGGGCGCGGACGCCGTGCTCATTGGACGGCCGTTCAGCATCGCCGCCATCGGCGGATTGACCGAGGGAGTGGAAAACTACGTGCGGACGCTGCGCACCGAACTGGCCCAGGCCATGGTCATGACCGGAACCGCCTCGGCGGCCAGCGTTCCCGCGTCCATACTGTACCGCGCGGACTGAGCGGCGCGAACAGTCCGCGCCCGCCGACGGACAGGGGACGCTGGGCCGCCCTGTCCGCAACCGCAACGGGTTGGCTTCCCAACCCGTTGCTCAATCCATGTATTTCACGCCGGTCTCGTAGACGGGCAGACCGCGCTCGGGAATTTTCTTGCTCCAGCACACGGCCGCGGAATGCTGCTCGAAGGCGCTGTCATACGTTCCGTCCGGGGCATAGCCTTCCAGGGACAAGGTCAGCGTCGCGCCCTCGGGGATGGGCATGCGGGTTTTCAAGCAAACGCCGCCGTCGCAATAATTCACCACCCTGGCGTAATGCGTCTGATTTTGTCCCTCGTAGGTGAAGCGAACAGGAACAAGACAATTCCTACGCCGATACTCCCTCTTGTTGGCATCCATGAGCGTCCTCCTTTGGATTCATTCCATGCGCCGGCAGGCGCGAAACTGATTTTGAAACCGCGCGGGCGGCGGCCTCACGCATAGCGCTCTTCACCCGAAGAGGCAAATGTCCCGCCGTTCCCCAAAAAGCGGCGTCTCGCCCCCCTTCCCTCCAATTCCTCCGGCCGCGCCGAGTCCGCCCTCCTTGAAATTCCCCCTCATCTCGACTACGCTGCCCAATCTTCTCATTTCAAGCAGTTGGAAACATTTTTGGATACCGATCTTCTTCAATACGTCTTCGGCGGCCTGACCAATGGCGCGATCTACGCCCTCATCGCCCTGGGCTTTTGCGTGGTCAACAACACCATGGGCATCGTCAATTTCGTGCAGGTGGATTTCATCTCCCTGGGCGGAATGCTCATGTACACCGCCCTGCTGACCCTGGGTCTGCCCATGGTTCCCGGCCTGCTCGCAGCCGTGGCCGGCGTGGGACTGGCGGCCATGGTCATCGAGCGTTTCGGCTTGCGGCCGGCCCGCTCCAACCACCACTTGGTCCTGGTTTTCCTGACCGTTGGCTTGTCGATCATCGCGCGCGGCGTCATCAAGCTGGTTTGGGGCAAAAACCGCATGGCCCTGCCGCCCCTGACCAGCGATGCGCCGGTGCAAATCCTGGGCGCCAGCGTCCTGCCGCAAGCCCTGTGGATCCTGGCTCTGACCGTGGCCGCCATCGCCCTGCTGTCCTGGTTTTTCCACAAGACCTCCCTGGGCTTGTCCATGCGGGCCGTGGCCGATAATCCCACGGCCGCGGCCGTGGTCGGCATTCCGGCCGGGCGCGTCCGCCTGACCAGCTATTGCATCGCCGGCGCCCTGGGCGGGCTGGCCGGAGTCCTGGTCACGCCCATCACCACCCTCAACTACGACGTGGGCGTGCTGCTGGGCCTCAA
>CAYLNA010000001.1:3530-30149 GCA_964384665.1 uncultured Desulfovibrionaceae bacterium
CCATCGCCACCGTCACCCATGGCATCCCGCCCTGGCCGGCCATGCTGCTGGTGGCGATCGTGGTCGCCCTGTTCGCCCTGTGCCTGGGCATTCCCATCCTGCGCTTGTCCGGGCATTATCTGGCCATGGCCACCCTGGGCTTCAATTCCGTGATCCACACCGTGCTGCTCCAGTGGGACGAAGTCACCGGCGGTCCCAGCGGCTTCGCCGGCATCCCGTCCCTCAATGTCGGCGAGTTTTATTTTGATACCCCGGTCAGCCTGCATTACCTGCTCTGGGGAGCAACCATGGCCTGCATGCTGCTCTGTCTGAATCTGGTCCGCAGCGGCGTGGGTCGGGGTCTGGCCGCCCTGGCCGGGGACGAGACCGCTGCCGCCGCCCTGGGCGTGAACACCCACGCGGCCAAAACCAAGGTCTTCGTGCTCTCGGCCGTGCTGGCCTCCCTGGCCGGAAGCCTCTTCGCGCACTGCTACTCCTATGTCAGTCCGGACACCTTTGGCATCTTTGCGTCCACGGATCTGGCCATCATGGTCGTCATCGGCGGCATGGGCTCCATCTGGGGCTCCCTTTTTGGCACGGCCTTCATCACCCTGCTTCCGGAATGGATGGACATGTTCGAGACCTACAAAGATTTCGTGCACGGCGGCATTCTAGTCCTGGTGCTCATGTTCCTGCCGCAGGGACTGGTCACCGGACTCATCGACACCATCAAGGTCCGCGTGGCCTTGCGGAGGCGCGCCCATGCTCCGTCTTGAACACGTCGACAAGTATTTCGGCGGCCTGCCCGCCCTGCATGATGTCTCCTTCGTCGCCGCCAAGGGCCGGGTCACGGCTCTCATCGGCCCCAACGGCGCGGGCAAGAGCACCCTCATCAACTGCATGACCGGCGTGCTGACGCCAAGCAACGGGTCCATCCGTTTTCTCGACCAGGAAATCGCCGGCCTGCCCGCTCATCGCGTCACCCTCCTCGGCATCAACCGCACTTTTCAGAACCTGCGCCTTTTCCCGCGCCTTTCGGTTCTGGACAATGTCCTGACCGGCCTGACCTGCGAGGGCGGTTCGTCCATGGTCATGGCCATGCTCCGACTGCCCTACCTGCGCCACCGCGAGCGCCAACTCCGTCTGCGCGCCCTGGAGGCATTGGATCAATACGGATTGACGGACAAAGCGGACTGGCCGGCCGGAGTGCTGGCGTACGGCGACAAGAAGCGGGTCGAACTGGCCCGGGCCACGGTGGGCCATCCCAGACTACTGCTGCTCGACGAACCCGTGGCCGGCCTCAACGCCGAGGAAACCGCCGCCGTGGGCGACCAGCTGCGGCTCCTGAAACGCGCCGGGCATACCATCCTGCTTGTGGAGCACGACATGGATCTGGTCATGGGCATCGCCGACCAGGTCGTGGTTCTGGACAGCGGAAAATGCATCGCCACGGGCGCGCCGGACGAAATCCGCCGCAATCCGCTGGTGCTGGAAGCCTATCTCGGACGCATGGAGGCGACGGCCTGATGTTGACCATCACCAATCTCACGGCTCATTACGGGGCGGCCCAGGCCCTGTTCGGCGTCGACCTGCGCGTGCAAGCGGGTGAAACCGTGGCTCTGGTCGGAGCCAACGGCGCGGGCAAGAGCACCTTGCTCAAATGCCTGATGGGCTTGGTCAAGCCCACGGGCGGCGAAATCCGCCTGGACGGCCAGATCACGACCGGCGCGAGCCCGGCCCGGATGGTCCGCCTGGGCCTGGCCCTGTCTCCGGAAGGGCGCGAGGTCTTCGCCCACCTGCCGGTGTTGGAAAATCTGCAACTGGGCGCCATTCCGCTCAAGCTGTCCAAGGCCGAGGAAACCCGGCGCATGGACGAGGCCTTCGCCCGTTTTCCAAAATTGAAGGAACGCCGGCAACAGCTGGCTGGAACCCTGTCCGGCGGGGAGCAGCAGATGCTGGCCATGGGCCGCGCCCTCATGGCCCACCCACGCATCCTGCTGCTGGACGAGCCCAGTCTGGGCTTGGCTCCCCTCGTCACCGACGAAATTTTTTCCATCATCCACCAACTGGCCCGGGGCGGTTCGACCATCCTCATTGTTGAACAGAACGCGGCCCGGGCTCTGTCCGCTTCGGACACGGCCTATCTGCTGGCCCACGGCCGCGTCGTCGAGCACGGAGCCAGCCGCAGCCTGCTCAACGATCCCTCGCTCCGCGCCGCCTTCCTCGGCGCGGCCAGTCACGACAACCCCTCGGCCAGCCGCCTGGGAGCGGCCGGCCTGACCAATATCCGCTTGGAGAAACCCGCGATGCACACCAGAAACTTCATGCCCTCTTTCGCCAGCGCCGAAGAACTGCACGCGCACCAGCTGGCCGGCCTCAAATGGACCATCCGCCACGCCTACGAAGGCTGCCCCGCCTACCGGACCAAATTCGACGCCCTGGGCCTGACCCCGGACAGCATCCAGACCCTGGACGACCTGACCAAACTGCCCTTCACCACCACCGAGGACCTGCGCGACGGCTATCCCTTTCCACTCAAGAGCGCGCCCTTCGAGCAGATCGTGCGCGTCCACGCCAGCTCCGGCACCACCGGCAAACGCAAGGTGCTCTGCTATACGCAGAAAGACCTCGACGACTGGACCGATATGTTCGCCCGCTGCTACCAGATGGCCGGAGTCACCGCCCTGGACCGAGTCCAGGTCGCGGTGGGCTATGGGGTGTGGACGGCCGGCATGGGGTTTCAGCTCGGTTGCGAGAAGATCGGGGCCCTGGCCGTGCCGGTCGGACCGGGCAACATCGACATGCAGATCCAATTCCTGCTCGATTTTCAATCCACGGTGTTCTGTTCCACGGCCTCCATGGCCCTCCTGATGGCCGAGGAAATCCACAAGCGCGGCATCGCCGACAAAATCGCCGTGCGAAAGATCATCTACGGCTCCGAGCGGTCCAGCCGGTCCATGCGTAAGAAGATCTCCGAACTCTTTGGCGGGGCCGAACTCTTCGACATCACCGGCCTGACCGAACTCTACGGACCGGGCGCGGGCATCGAATGTCCGGATCACGACTGCATCCATTACTGGGGCGACTATTATCTGCTGGAGATCCTCGACCCGGAGACCCTCCAGCCCTTGCCGGACGGGGAATGGGGCGAAATGGTCGTGACCACCCTGTGCAAGGAGGGCGCGCCGCTCATCCGCTACCGCACCCGCGACATCACCCGCGTCCTGCCCGGCCCGTGCACCTGCGGCAGCCTCATGCCCCGCCATTCGCGCATCCGGGGACGCTCCGACGACACCATCAAGTTTCGCGGCGTGAACATCTACCCAAGCGGCATCGACGGCATCCTCTCGGCCGTGCCGGGTCTGGGCTCGGAATACCAGATCCACCTGACCCGCGACGAGGGCGGCCGGGACCACATGCGCTTGGTGGTGGAACGGGCACAGGGCGTGGCGGCCGCCCGCGGACCGGAACTCGCCCACGAGGCCGGACACCAGATTAAAAAGCAGCTTCTGGTCTCGGCGGACATCGAACTGGTGGACTATGCCAGCCTACCGCGCTCGGAACGCAAGAGCCAGAGGGTCTTCGACACCCGCATCCAGGACGAGATCGTGTAGCACTGATCGGCCCGACCGATGCCCGGAGCGGGGCCGCAACACCTTAAAGGAGAGAAAGCCATGCGGAAACTGTGTGTAGTGCTGGTTGGTCTGCTCATGCTGGCCGCCCCGGCCTTGGCCGAGGAAACCATCAAGATCGGCGCCTTTTTCGACCTGTCCGGCCGCGCCGCCTTCATCGGGACCCCGACCAAACTCGTGGCCGAGATGATCGTGGACAAGCTCAACGCCGAGGGCGGCATTGGCGGCAAAAAGCTGGAACTGATCGTGGCCGACACTGAAAGCGACCCGGCCAAGGCCGCGACCATCGTCAACAAGTTCATCTACAAGGACAAGGTCACGGCCATCATCGGGCCAACCCTGACCGACGAAGGCATGAACGTGAAAAAGATCGTGCACGCGGGCAAGACGCCCATCGTCATGACCGTGGGCGGCGACCCGGTCATCATGGGCGGGAAGTTCGGCCCCTATGACTGGGTCTTCAAATCCCCGCAGCGTTCCAAGACCGCCGTCGAGCGCCTGTTCATGTACCTGAAGGACAAGGGCCTGACCAAAATCGCCCTGCTCTCGGCCGACGACGGATTCGGCAAGGACGGCATGCGCTGGATGGAGGAATTGGGACCGCAATACGGCATCGAACTCGTGATCAAGGAATCCTTCGGAGCCCGCGACACGGACATGACCGCCCAACTGACCAAGGCCAAGAACGCAGCCCCCCTGGCCCTGGTGGTCTGGACCACGGGCCCGGCCGGGTCCATCGTGGCCAAGAACAGAGCCCAGCTTGGTATCGACCTGCCCCTCTTCCAGTGTCACGGCCTGCCCGATCCCAAATACATCGAGCTGGCCGGCGCCGCCAGCGAGGGCGACCGCATGCCCGCGACCAAGCTGATGGTGGCCGCCGAACTGCCCGATTCCGATCCGCAAAAGCCGGTCATCCAGGACTTCATCAAGCTCTACACCGACAAGGGCTACGACAAGCAATTCCCCATCAACACCCATTCCGGCTATGCCTGGGATGCGATCATGCTTGTGGCGAGCGCCATCGAGAAGGCCGGAACCGAACCCGAGGCCCTGCGCGCCGCCATCGAAGGCACCACGGGCTATGTCGGCGTTTCCGGAACCTACAATCTGACCACCGAGGATCACAACGGCCTGAATGCGGACTCCATGGTCATGGTCCAGGTCAAGGGCGGCAAGTTCATCATGGCCGAATAGGCTCCGATCCCATCCTCTTCCCCAAGGCACCCGCTTCCGGCGGCATGATACAAAAAAAGCCCTCACCTTTCGGTGAGGGCTTTTTTACAACACACGGAGTGAATTGAGTTTTCAGGCCGAGACAGGAGCCGACGCGGGGGTGGGTTCATCCTCGATGCGCGGGTTGAAGATGCTGAGCACCGGCGAGGCCACGAAGATGGAGGAATAGGTTCCGGCGATAATGCCCAGAATCATGACCAGGGAAAAATCCTGAATCACGGCTCCGCCGAAAAGATAAAGCGCGGAAACAGAAATGATTGTCGTACCACCGGTAATGATGGTCCGCGACAAGGTCTGATTCACGGAGCGGTTGATGATCACGTCCAATGACGGAGAGACCTTGGCCCGCATGTTTTCGCGGATACGATCATAGATAATGATGGTATCGTTCAATGAATAACCAACGATCGTCAAAAGCGCGGCGATGATGGTCAAATCCACTTCCTTATTCAGCAGGGAAAAGACGCCCAACGGAATCATGACGTCATGAATGAGCGCGACCATCGCCCCCAAGGCGTATTTGAGCCGCAACACCGCGCACAGGACAAGAGTGGCCAGGGTCGCGGCGATGACGGACATGCTCATGGGCGCGTGCAACAATTCCAGAACATAGACCACGGCCGAAAGAGCCGCGGCCATGAGTCCGGCCACCATCCAGCGCTGTTCGAACCGGCCGGAAATATAGGTGGCGATGAGCAGGACCGCGTAGAAAATGGCTTGAAGCGCCTTTTCGCGCAGATCCGCGCCGACCTTGGGGCCGACCATTTCCAGGCGCTGAATCTCATGGGTAACGCCCGAAAATTTAGCGCTCAGATTCTGGGCGACCAGATCGCGGATCTCATTGGCCGAGGCCTCGGACACGGCGGCCCGGACCAGGACCTCGTGAGCCTCGGCGGAGCCGAAATCCTGGACCACGAGGCCGGGCAAGGCGGCCGAGTCCAGGGCCGCGCGCAGTGTGTCCAACTCCACCGACTGGCTGAACTTGATCTGGATATTGATGCCGCCGGCGAAATCAACTCCATACCGAGGGCCGCCCTTGAACAGCAAGGACAGCACGCCGACGATCAACAAAATCGCCGAAAACATGTAGGCGTATTTACGCACTCCGACAAAATCGAAATTCGTGTCGTGTCTGATCAGTTCGAAAGACATGGCCTCTCCTTAAATGCTCGGTTGCGCGCCGGGCTGACGACGGGCCAACCAGGCATCGAAGAAAATGCGAGACACGAAAATGGCCGTGAACATGGAGGCCAGGATACCCAGGGTCAGGGTGACCGCGAATCCGCGCACGGGGCCGGTGCCAAATTGATAGAGGATGACCGCGGCGATGACCGTGGTCAGATTGGAGTCGAAAATGGTCAGCGTGGCGCGGTCGAAACCTTCGCGGATGGCCGAGGCGACCGATCCGCCCGCGCGCAGCTCCTCGCGGATGCGCTCGTAGATGAGCACGTTCGCATCCACGGCCATGCCGATGGTCAGGATGATGCCCGCGATGCCCGGCAGGGTCAGGGTCGCGCCAAAGGCGGCCATGCCAGCCAGAATGAACAAAATATCGAGCACAACCTCGAACGAGGCGATCACGCCGGCCCGACGGTAATACACGCACATGAAGATCAGGACCGCGATGCCGCCGACGCCCGCGGCCAGCATGCCCTTGTCGATGGATTCCTGACCCAGGGACGGACCAACGGTGCGCTCTTCCAGGATGTTGACGGGGGCCGGCAGGGAACCGGCGCGCAGAACCACAGCCAGATCATGGGCCTCCTCGGTCGTGAACTGACCGGTGATGGAAGCGCGACCGCCCGCGATCTTGTCCTGGATGACCGGAGCGGAATGCACCTTGTCATCAAGCACGATGGCCAGCCGCTTCTTGACATTGGCCCCGGTCACTTCCTCGAAAATCTTGGCGCCCCGGGCGTTGAAGTTCATGCCCACATAGGCTTTCCCATAGGAATCGAACTGCACGGTGGCGTCGGTGATGTATTCGCCGGTCAGCACGACCTCGGACTTGAGCACGATGGGCGTCTTGGTTTCCGCACCGTCGGGCGCCTTGTCGTACAGATACGCCAGTTCACTCTCCAGCGGCACAACCCCCTTGGATACCGCAGTCTGGACATCGGCCGTTTCATCGACCAGTTTGAACTCCAGGTGCGCGGTGCGGCCAATGATGCTCACGGCTCGTTTGGGATCGGCCAAACCGGGCAACTGGATGATGATCCGATTACCCTGCTGCTTGCGGATATCCGGTTCGGCCACGCCGAACTGATCCACGCGGTTGCGGATGGTCTTCAGGGCCTGATCCATGGTCAGATTCTCGATATATTTCACATAGTCGGGCGTGGCCGCGAGGACGTAGCGCGTTTGCCCGTTTCCGGCGTCGGCGCGGCCGACGACGTTCATCTGGGAGAAACGCTTGGCCAAGAGTTCGTCCAACTCGGCCTGCTGCTCTGCCTTGACCAGGACAAATTCAAGACGGGTCTTGTCCTGCAGACGCGGACGCAGCAGGGCGATCTTCTTCTCCCGAGCCTCGACCCGCAGATCCTGACCGTAGCTGGTCACGGCATTGGCCAAGGCGGTGTCGAGGTCCACGCCCAAGGTCAGATGAATGCCGCCCTTCAAATCGAGGCCCAGATTGACCGCCGCGTCCGGCAAAATCGCGCCCAAGGGCGAGGTGCGCACGGCGGGAACCGAGGGCAGGACATAAATCAGGGCCATGAACGCCGCCACGGCGGCCAAAATCGCCCTCCAACGCAAGCTACCCATAACTTCATCCTTATCCACGACAAACAGGTTGGAGCATGATTCCGCCCACGCGGCGCCTCATGCCCTGCATACGCAAAACAGGGCCTGTCTCCGGAAAGAAACAGGCCCACCGTATCCTCTGCTTCGAAAGCTTTACTTTTTCTTCTCTTTGGCCTTGGCGGCGTCGGCGTTCAAGACAGCGGAAATGAAGCTCCGGCCAACCTGGACCTGCACGTCGTTGCCCAAATCCACGGTCAAGATGTCATCCTTGGCCTCGACCACCCGACCGTACAGCCCGCCAGCGGTCACGACACGGTCGCCCCGGCCCAGGTTTTCCAGCATCTGCTTGTGTTCCTTCTGCTTTTTCTGCTGCGGGCGGATGAGCAGAAAATAAAAGATCACGAACATGAGGATGAGCGGCATGAACGACATCAGGGGATTCCCTGGCTGCCCGCCAGCAGGCCCGCCGGCCTGTCCCATGGCGTGAGCAAGATTTTCAAAAAACATGATTTCCTCCAATGGTATGTTCTCGGTGTCTGCGGGAGCGCTACCCTGTAGCAGGGCGAAATTCAAGGGCTAGCCGGTCTTGCCCCGCAGAATGTCCCGGTATTCATCGATCTCGGCGCGCAGCTCATCGAGGGCCGCGCGCTGGCGCTCGTTTTTGATCTGGGTTTCCGCCTGCAGGAGGTGGTACTCGTATTTGCGGAACTCCCGTTTGTAGGCGAAGGCCTTGGCGTAATGCAAATGGGCCTCGAAATTCCGGCCGGCGGCGGCCTGATAACGGGCCAGATACTCCAAGACCTCGGCGTCGCGGGGGACATCCTTCAAGACCCGCTCCATGGCCGAAATGCTGGCCGCGAAATTCCCCTGCTCGGCCACGGCCCGGGCGTAGAAAAAGAGGGCGAAAAGATCGTCCGGATTTTTCAGCACGGCTTCTTGCAAGGCCCGTGCGGCCACGTCGAGTTGACCGTATTCAAAGGAAAAGCGTCCGTACTCGCGCTGCCACAGCGGGTCATGCGGATTGCAGGCCAGGGCGTGGAGAAATCCGTCCCTGGCCTTTTCGGTCTGACCCAGCCGGCTGAGCGCGATGGCCGAACCCAAGCGGGCCAGACAGTCCGGAAAGGTCTCCTTGGCGGCGAACACGGCCAAGGCGGTGTTGGGGTCCACGTACCACGCCTGCGTCAGGGCCTGCACGCGGGTATAGGCGGTGTTGTCGGTCGAACGCTGGCGCACGGCCTGGGGCAGGCGGGCCACCCGTTCCTGCATGTACCCGACGCGCTCGCTCATGCCAGGGTGCGTGGTCAGGTAGGACGGCACGCCACCCCCGCCTCCAAGCCACTGCATCTTGCGCATCCGCTCGAAAGCGCTGGTCATGCCGGTCGGGTTGAACCCGGCGTCAACCAGATAGCCCAACCCGAACTGATCGGCGTCCTCTTCGTTGGCCCGGGAATACTGAAGGGCCATGGCCTGGCCGCCGGCGATGGAACCCATGATCAAGGCATCGGATGTCTCGGAGTTGCCCTGGGTTCCGATCAGCACGCCAGCCAACATGCCCAACAAGGACCCAACGCCGATCAGCTGACTTTTTTCGATGGACTTGGCGATGTGCCGCTCCGAGACATGAGCCAGCTCATGGGCCAGCACGCTGGCCAGCTCGTCCTCGCTCCGCAGATTGGTGATAAGACCAGTAAAGACCGTGATATGACCGGCGGCCGAGGCAAAGGCGTTCATGGCCGCGTTGCGGACCACGGTAACCTTGATGGGAAATGGCTGCGGCGGCATGGCCGCGACCAGACGATCGACCAGGCCGCGCACATACAGGGTGATCTGGCGGTCCTCGACCACGGGGAAGCGGGATTCGATCAACAGGTCGAACTTGCGCGCCAGTTCGATCTCGTCGCGAATGGTGAATTCACCGAATCCGGCCCAGACCTGGGCCGGAACAAGAAGGGTCAACAGGCAGACGGTCGCGAAAAACCGGGCGGCCAGACCGCGCCGGAAGCGTTCTAGCATGCCGCTCTCGGATCGAACAAAGCCGCGCCGCGCCGCTTGTATCCGCTGAGCAGGAAACGGCGCACGGGGCCGGTTTCTTCCAGACGGCGGCACGCGCCGCGTTCATCGGGATTCAAGCCTTGAGCGCGTTCCTTGAGCTTGAGAGAGAAATACTCGGTGAACAAACGCTCCACTTCGGCGTAGGAGTCCACCTGTAGTTGGTCCAAGTCCGAGCTGCTGATGCCCAAGCCGTCCGTGGGCACGGCCTCGATGGCCGCGTGCAGCGGAGCTGGATCGGCGAGGCGGTCACCAAGCATCCGGGCCAGGTCATATTCCACGCTTTTGGGGATGAGCTGGATGGGACTCACGTCGCCCACATCGCCATGCAGGGTCCAAAACCCAGTCAACAGCTCATCCAACTGGTCCGTGGACAAAACGCAGCCGCCATGCAGCTGCGCCATGTGATAGAGGAACATCATCCGGATGCGGGCCTTGATGTTGCCTTCGGCCAGGGGCGTGGACGCGGAGTGAATAGAACCGAAAACGCGCGAAATTTCGGCGTACAACCCAGAAAAATCCTGCACCGCCTCAAAGCGCGTCCCGAGAGGCGGGTTGGCGTAGGCTGCGGCCACCCTCGTGCCGCGATCGATCTCGGCCGGCGTGTTGGAGGCGATGGGCAGACAAAAACCGAGATAAGGAATGCCGCGGTCATGCAGCACGGCGGCCAGGAAGGAGGAATCTATCCCGCCGGAAAGCCCCATGACATACATGGTCCGTCCGGACGCACGCAGATACTCCTCCAGGGAATCGCCGATGGCTTCGAGCAGGGCGGGCGAGGCCTTGAGCGCCAAAAGTTCGAGCCACAGCGCGTAATCGTCGTCGGCCGGACAATCCATCCGAGGCAAGGCGGACATAGAACCTCCTAGGAGTTCATCATTTCCAGAAAATCCTTATTGCTCTTGGTGCCGCGCATTTTATCCAGCAGGAAATCCATGCTGTCAATGGAGTTCATGGGGGCCATGATCCGGCGCAGAATCCAAACTTTGTTCAGAACATTGGGGTCAAGCAGCAGATCTTCCTTGCGGGTGCCCGAACGGTTCAGGTCAATGGCCGGAAAAACGCGTTTGTCGGACAGATGGCGATCCAGATAGATGTCGGCGTTGCCGGTGCCCTTGAATTCCTCGAAGATGACTTCGTCCATGCGGGAACCAGTGTCGATCAGGGCCGTGGAGATGATGGTCAGACTTCCCCCCTCCTCGATATTCCGGGCCGCGCCAAAAAAACGCTTGGGCCGCTGCAGGGCGTTGGCGTCCAAGCCGCCGGACAGGACGCGGCCGGACGACGGCGTGGTCGCGTTGTAGGCCCGGCCAAGGCGGGTGATGGAATCCAGGAGAATGACCACGTCTACCTTGCGCTCGACCAAGCGCTTGGCCTTTTCGAGCACCATTTCCGCGACCTGCACGTGGCGTTGCGGCGGCTCGTCGAAGGTGGAGCTGATGACCTCGGCCTTGACCGTGCGCTCCATGTCCGTCACTTCCTCGGGCCGTTCGTCGATCAGCAAAACGATCAGGTAGGCGTCGGGATGATTGATGCTGATGGAATTGGCTATGGTCTGCAAAAGCATGGTCTTGCCGGTGCGGGGAGGAGCGACGATCAGACCGCGCTGGCCCTTGCCGATGGGCGTCATCAAATCCATGATCCGAGCGGAGTAATTCTTGTCCCCGTTTTCCAGGTTGAACTGCTCGTCGGGATAGATGGGCGTCAGGTTGTCAAAAAGGACGATCCGCTTGGCTTCCTCGGGTTCGCGAAAACAGATTTCCTTGACCCGCAGCAGGGCGAAATAGCGCTCCCCTTCCTTGGGCGGACGGATCTGTCCGGAAATGACATCGCCGGTGCGCAGGCCGAAACGCCGGATCTGGGAGGGAGAGACATAGATGTCGTCCGGTCCGGGCATGTAACTGTACATGGGGGACCGGAGAAAACCAAATCCGTCGGGCAGAATTTCCAGCACGCCCTCCCCGAAAATGGAGCCATTCTGCGAGGCGCACGCCTGCAACAGAGCGAAAATGAGTTCCTGCTTGCGCAGACCGCTCATGTTTTCGATCTGATACTCACCGGCGATGTCCATGAGTTCAGACATGGATTTGGTTTTCAACTCAGAAAGATTCATAACAATTCCTCATGACAATGGAAAAGGACCATGAATATGACAAAGAAATGCACTATCCGTGCACATGCGTGGCTATACGAAAGCGGACAAGAAATCCGAATATAAAATTGGGTAACCGATAGCGTATGAAAACCCCTACAGGGCATCAAAGGGGGTAAACTCTTGAAATCTGCGGAGGACTTGCATCACAAGGCAGGAATTGCAAAGAGTTTTACGGGACGTTCTATAAAAAAACAAGGGGGCATGGCCCCCTGCTTAATCAATATCCTCGGATTCCGGCTCGTCCTTGGCCTGCAGAATATCGGCGAACAGGCTTTCGATGTCTTTCTTCACCTCGGCCTGATCCCGGCCCAAGGCGAAGGACAGCTCGAGGGTGATAAGCCCCATGGCCTGCTCCAAAAGACGTCTTTCGCCAAAGGACAACTCCTTGTCCTTGCCGATGAGAATCAGCTCCTTGAGGACATAGGCCACGTCGCGCAGGTTGCTGCTCTTGAGTTTCTCGGAATATTCACGGTAGCGACGATTCCAGTTTTGGCCGGAATAGCCTGTAAAATCAGAACGGTCTTGCAGGTAGGCGCGGATCTCATCCGCCTGCTCGGGAGAGTAGACTCCACGCAGTCCGACGTTCTTGGCGTTCTTGACAGGAACCATCAGCGTGACATTATTGCTCAAAATGCGCACGATGATCAATTCCGTGGCGACGCCGCCGATCTCCTGGGTCTCAATCCGTTCGACCTTACCGACACCCTGAGCGGGATAGACGACAAGTTCATCAACTGAAAACACAAGCGACCTCCACGTAAACAAAATCGGACTGTATGAGGGAAAACATATAGAACAAAAGCAGACGGTAGTCCACCAAGATGAAAAGATGATTCTTAGCCCTGGGTATGCAGGCGCTCCGTGGCCGCAGCCAGACCCAGGCGGCAGAAATCCAGCACGGCCTCGGTCGCGCCAGCCACGACGGCGCGGACTCGGTCCCATTCGTCGGGCAAAAATCCACGCAGGACATAATCGACGACCGGCGTGGAATCGAGGGGGCGGCCAATACCTAGCCGCAACCTGGCGAAATCCCGGGTTCCGAGATGCGCGGCGATGGACTTGAGGCCGTTATGACCAGCCAACCCGCCGGAAAACTTGAAACGCACAGTGCCCAGCGGCAGGTCAAGTTCATCGTGCAGAACCAGCACCCTGTCGGCGCCGATTCCGTTCTTGCGGCACAATTCGCCAACAGCCTGCCCGCTCAAATTCATGAATGTCTGGGGCTTGGCCACAAGCCAGCGGCGTGCGCCGTGATCCTCGACGACATCCCACAATTCGGCGTCGACCTTCGCCTTGACCATCGAACAGGATGCGCTGGACAGACCGCTCCAGTGACCCAGCAGACTGTCCGCGAGCATGAATCCAAAATTATGCCGGGTTCGGGCGTACTTCGCGCCCGGGTTGCCCAAACCGACAATCAGGGCGTCATATTTCATGGGGAGCCGTCGAAAAGGAAGCGTTCGGAACCAAGAAGGGAAAAAAGGCCCCGCCTGTCGCGGGGCCCTGAAGTCGATGCGGACTAGGCTTCTTCGCCAGCCTTGGCGCCGCGTCCAGCCAGAATGGCCAGCACGGCATAATTGCGATCGTACACGGAAGTCACGCCCTCGGGCAGGGTCAACTGGTCGACAAAAACCTTGTCGTTGATGCCCAGCTCGGTGATGTCGACAACAACGGAATCCGGGATGATCGTGGGCAGGCAGCGAACCATGATCCGTTCCTGGAAAATTTCCAGCTTACCGCCCAAGACCACACCCTTGGCGCGTCCCGTGACCTCGACCGGAATGGTGACCTGCACTTCCTTGTCCAGATCAATGCCAATGAAGTCAACATGGTCATAACGGCGCTTAACCGGATGGGAGACCAGCTTCTTGAAGAGGGCGTTGCGCTTTTCCACCTGGCCATCGACTTCGATCTGCAATTCAATCATCTTGGAATAGCGAACTTTTTCGAAAGCCTTGCCCAAAGCCAGGTTGTCCACCGAAAAGGAAATATTTTCACCCTTCGAATTGTAGAACACACCGGGGACCAAACCATTGGAACGCAGGCGGGCGCAGGGTCCCTTTCCTCTTTCCTCGCGCTGCACGAGCTGCAAACTAGTGACTTCAGACATGCTGTACTCCTTTATTCACCAACTAAAGATCAGTTTCCGCCAGCCGTTAACTGAAAAGAACGCTGACCGAAGATTCAGAATGGATATTGTGGATCGCCTTGGCAATCAGGCTGCCCACGGAAATTACCTTAAATTTATCACTGGCCGCGGCCTTGGGATTGAGGGGGATGGTATCCGTGACAATCACCTGCGAAAAGGCCGAGCTGATCAGGCGCTCCACGGCGGGACCGGACAAAACCGGATGCGTGGCGCAGGCCACGACATCCTCGGCGCCATTCTCGGCCAGCAGATTCCCCGCTTCGGTCATGGTGCCAGCCGTGTCGATCATGTCGTCGAGAACAACGGCGACCTTGCCCTTGACGTCTCCGATGAGCTGCATGGCATGGGCGCGATTCGGTCCCTCGCGACGCTTGTCCACGATGGCCAAGCCCACTCCAAGACGCTTGGCGTAAGCCCGCGCCCGCTCCGTGCCGCCGGCGTCCGGCGAAACGATGATCAGGTTTTCGCCGAGTTTCTTGATGTATTCCAGCAAAACCTGGGCGGCATAGAGATTATCCACCGGGCGATCAAAAAAGCCCTGAATCTGACCGGAGTGCAGATCAATGGTCAGGACGCGATCAACACCGGCCACGGTGATGAAATCGGCCACCATTTTGGCGCTGATCGGAACGCGGGGCACGACCTTGCGGTCTTGCCGGGCATACCCGAAATACGGCACCACGGCCGTCACCCGGCCGGCGCTGGCCCGCTTCAGGGCGTCCAGCATCAGGCAGAGTTCCATCAAATTATGATTGACCGGCGCGCATGTGGGTTGGACGACGTAGACGTCGTCTCCCCGAACATTGTCGCCCATCTCGATACGGATCTCTCCGTCGCTGAACGTATCGACCAATGACTGAGTCAGCTTGCAACCCAAATGGTCGCAGATACGAGCGGCCAGGGCCGGATTGGCCGTGCCCGTGACGATCTTCAGTTCACCCACGCGCATAGAATGTCCTCGGAAATTTTTTGGCTGGGGCGGGAGGATTCGAACCTCCGAATGACGGAACCAAAAACCGTTGCCTTGCCAGCTTGGCGACGCCCCATCCGGCTTGTCGGGCTCATTCCCCGACAGCGCATCATAAAAAACACACGCAAAGGACCCGCGCCCCTCGCCGTTTCCCGCCATCACTTCGTCATGGATACGCCATCCGAAGAAATCAGGTGGCAGGAAAAGCCAGAATCCCGCATCCACTCCGCGCCTTGCAGCGCATCGCGCGCCACCGCGAACACGGCGACGATACTGGACCCCGACCCACTCATGACACAGCCATCCGCTCCAAACTGAAGAAGACGCTTTTTTATCTCGTAAAGCACCGGAAATTCTTGAAAAACAATCTCTTCAAAAGAGTTCCGCAGCACCGGGAGATTCGTGAAGCAAGAGTTCTTAATCTCGGGCGAATCCGGTGTCAACGGTTTTCTTCCTTCCCATTCCCGCCCATGCAGTTCGTCCCAACGGCCGTACGCCCACTTCGTGTTCACGTGCACGTCCGGGCACACCAGCACAACCGTATAGCGAGAAAGATCCACGTCGACCGGACGCACCCGTTCGCCAATGCCCGTGACCCAGGCCGGACGATTGGAAAGAAAAAAAGGCACGTCCGCGCCCAGGGACAGGGCCACCGCCTGCAAGTCGTCCGCGCCGAGGGCCTTTGACCCGGCCCGGGCATTGAGCCACAGCAAAAACGCGGCCGCGTCGCTGCTCCCTCCGCCAAGGCCCGCGCCCATGGGGATGTTTTTTTCCAGATACACGGTCAATCCCGGGTTAAATCCCGAACGACGCGCGAAACGGTCGTAGGCCTTGGACACGATGTTCTCGGCCGTGGCCAGGGCCGGGATGGAGCAACTCAGAGCCAGCCCTGGCTCCGTGCGCTCGCCGATGCTCATGACATCGCACGGAACGGGCAGGGGATAAAAGAGACTTTCGATTTCGTGGTATCCATCGTCCCGCACCCCCACAATGTCTAGGCACAGGTTCACCTTGCAACCGGCTCGTATTTCCCAATCCATGCATCCGCCTGAAAAAGGCGCCCCGAAGGGCGCCCAATAATTTATTGAACAGGAATGGTCCGGAACAGATTGCGCCCCTGGCGCTGCATCAAGAGCATGACCGCTCCCTTGGCCTTGCCATCACCGTTGACCACGTCCGTCAAGGCCTTGACCGAATCCACGGGACGACCGTTGGCCTCCAGGATCACATCCCCGACGTCGACGCCGCTCTCGCCCGCTGCGGACCCGTCCTCGATCTCGACCACGAGCAAGCCCTTGGCCGTGGCCATGCCCAGCACCTTGGCTTCCTCGGCGCTCACCGGGCGCACGGACAGACCAAGCACGGCTTCCCCCGGCCCCTCGGAGCCGCCTTGGCCCTGGGCGATCTTGTCGGCGTTGCGCTCGCCCAGCACCACGGGAACCGTGATCGCGCCGTCCTTGCGCCACATGGACAGGGTGATCTTCACCCCGGGCAGGAGATCGCCGATTTTTCGGGTCAGATCGCCCGCGTCGTCGATGCCGACGCCATCCACGGCCACGATGACGTCACCGGCCCGCACGCCGCTCTTTTCCGCCGGATCGCCCGGCGTCACGTTGGCCACCAAGGCCCCCCGGGCTTCCTTCATCCCCAGGGCCTTGGCCGAGTTCTCGTCCAGATCCTGGATCGACACGCCAAGCCAGCCGCGCTTGACGGACTTGTGTTCCTTGAGCTGATCAATGACCTGTCGGGCGAGCTTGCTCGGAATAGCGAACCCGATACCCTGTCCGGAAGCGATGATGGCCGTGTTGATGCCGATCACCTCGCCATCCAGGTTGAGGAGCGGTCCGCCGCTGTTGCCGGGGTTGATGGAAGCGTCGGTCTGGATGAAATTATCATACGGCCCGGCGCCGATGGTCCGCCCCTTGGCGCTGACGATGCCGGCGGTGACGGTATGATCCAGCCCAAAGGGATTGCCGATGGCCATGACCCACTGCCCCACTTTCAAGGCGTCGGAATCGCCGAAGGCCAGGGCGGGCAGGGACGACCCGGCGTCGATCTTGAGCAGGGCCAGATCTGTTTCCGTGTCCGCGCCGACGACCTCGGCGTCATAGGACTTGTCCGTGTTCTTGCCGGACTGAAAATTGACCTTGACCTTGTCCGCGCCCTCGATGACATGATTGTTGGTCACAATGTAGCCATCGGCGGAAATGACGAACCCGGACCCCAAGGACCGTTGCTCGCGGGGAGCGCGCCGTCCCTGCTCGCCGAAAAAGCGATCGAACTGATCAAAAAAATCCCCGAATGGATTTTGTCCATGCGGATTCTGGGGAAAAAGCCGTTGCATGTTTTGCGGCTTCTTGACCAACTTGACCGTGCTGATGTTGACCACGGCCCGGCCGGACGAGGCGGCCAAGTCGGTAAAGTCGGGCAGATCCGCCGCCATGGCCGCGAAGCCCTGAGTCAGGAAAAGAAAAACAGCAAAAAAACGAAACGCAGATTTCATAGTTAACCTCCGACCAATCCGTTGATCTGGTGCGTGACCGTGAATGCATTGATCGTACCATCAGAAAATCGTCAATTCTTCCCAACGACAAAACAACACGCGCGACATTTCGCACAAGCATCGCAACAAAAATATGCACATATAACAAGCATTGTGCAGCGTCATTGCACACCTTCCCCGCCCAGCGCGGTCAAAAAGCGCATGCTCTGCCATTCGGACCAATACATCCGACCCGCCCCGACGCCGACAAAGCCGACATGGCCACCGGCTGGCGGCGTCAGCAGGGTCAGACGCGGATTGGCCTCCGCCTCCCGCCAGGGAAAGCACCCCGGCCCCAGAAAGGGATCGTCCAGGGCGTTGATCACGCAGGCGGGCCGGGTGATGGAGGTCAGGAATTGCTTGCAACTCGATTTGCGCCAATAGTCCAGGGCGTCCCGGAAGCCGTGCATGGGGGCCGTGAAACGGTCGTCGAAATCCTGAAACGTGCGCACGCCACGCAGCGCGCCAACGTCCAGGGCTCCGGGAAAACGACGGCTCTTTTCGATAACCTTCTTTCCGAGCTGGTCAAGGAGATAGCGCATGTAGATCCGGCAGGCCGGACGGGCCAGGGCGCGGGCCGAGTCCTCCAGATCACAGGGCACGGAAATGGCCACCGCGCCCGCGACCTCGACCGGAACCCGCTCCGAGTCTTCGCCCAGATACTTGAGCACGAGATTGCCCCCCAGGCTGAAGCCGATCAAGCTCACGGACGCATAGCGCCCAAGCCGCGCCACCATGCGCAGCACATCGTGCACATCTCCGGTCAGGCCGGAGTGATAAGACGAGAGGCGACGGTTGGGCTCCCCGCCGCAGCCCCGCAGGTTCATGGCCAGGACGTCGAACCCGCATGAGCGGGCGGCGCTGGCCATGCCCAGGACATAGGTGCGGCGGGAATGCCCCTCCAGGCCGTGCAGGATGACCGCCAATCGGTCGTTTCCCCCTCGGCTCCAGTCCACGTCCACGAAATCTCCGTCCGCAGTCTCGACGCGCTGGCGCTGATACTCCAGACGCGGTTTCGGCCGGAAAATCGGCGGAAACAAGGTGTGAACGTGGCCAGAGGAAAACGGAAACGTGGTCCGCAGACGCACCACGGCCTATTCCTCCACGAAAACCCGCGTGATGATCACCGGCTCCTTGGGGACATCCTGGTGAAATCCGTAGGAACCGGTTTCCACGGCGGCGATGGAGTCCATCACGTCCAGACCTTCCACGACCTGGCCGAACACCGCGTATCCAAAGTCCCGCGCGCCGTGATCAAGAAAGGCGTTGTCGCGCAGGTTGACGAAAAACTGAGACGTGGCGCTGTCCACGGCCTGGGTCCGGGCCATGGACAGGGCGCCGCGCAGATTCTTGACCCCGTTGTCGGCTTCGTTCTTGATGGGCTTGCGCGTCTTTTTTTCGGCCATGGCCTCGGTCATCCCCCCGCCCTGCAGGACGAAATTGGGAATGACGCGGTGAAAGATGGTTCCGTCATAAAACCCGTCCTGGATATACCGCAGAAAATTCTCGCAGGTCAGGGGGGCCTTGTCGGCGAAAAGTTCGATCTTCATCGTGCCCATGGACGTTTCCATGACAATCATATCAGCTCCCGTTGGTTAGAGTTCGCATGCAGGGTCCTCCGGACCCGACCAGGCCAGGATCAAGGCGTCCTCGCCAGAATCCGCGTAATACCGCTTGCGCGCGCCGGCGCGGACGAATCCAGCCCGGGCATACAAGGCCAGGGCCGCGACGTTCCCGGCGCGCACTTCCAGAAAAACCCGCGTCATGCCCGCCGCGCGGGCCCGCTCCAGAAAAAAACGCATGAGCCGCGCGCCCAGTCCCCGCCCACGCAGGTCCGAACGCACGGCCACGTTGACAATTTCCGCCTCGCCTTCGATGCTGTAAGCCGTGACATAGCCGCCCAATTCCGTCCCGCGCGCCGCGCCCACGGCCAGGAAGCGGTCCTGGGCGAGCAACGCGGCGAAACGCGACGCATCCCAGGCGTCGGCGAACACCAGGGCTTCCAAGGCGGCCACGGCTTCGGCGTCCTCGGGACGCAGTAGGCGCGGCTCAAAACCGGGATCACCATCCCCAAACAAAGGATTCCTCATGGCGGTGGAAATGGACAGCATGCATGTTTATGTCGTGGACGCGGCCAACCAGCCCCTGATGGTCATGGAGGCGGAGCAGGTCCAGCGGCAGGGGCTCAAACACCGGAGCGTCTTCCTGACCCTGCGGGACAAGGCCGGCCGGATGATCCTGCGCCGTCGCCCCTCGGACCATCCCGTCTATCCCGGGCGCTGGGACATCGTCGGAAGCGGCCTTGTTCCGGCCGGTCTGGCGAACGAAGACGCCGCCCAGGGCTGCGTTCCATCCACGATCGCGCCGCCGGAGGTCACCCACCTGCGCGGCCTCGACGCCACGGCGCGGACCGGAAACGCCTTCGTGGAAATCTTCGAGGCCGTCCTCGATGCCCAGGAAAGCGCGAGCCTCGTTCGCGACCGCGCCTACCTCGCCGTGGACCGGGACGAACTGGACGCCCTGGCCCGCTCCCATCCCGACCTGCTCACACCGGCCTTGATGACCGTGTGGGAGGAACGGATCGCCGTCCCCGCTAGTTGATGTAGACCTTGGAGAACTTCGCCTCGTTCTCCAAGGACCGCCCGGTGCCCCGCACGACCGTGGTCAGGGGATCGTCGTCGATATGCACCATGAGCGAACTCTGCTGGGTGATCAGCTTGTCCAACCCCTTCAGGAGCGCCCCGCCCCCGGCCAGAAGCAAGCCGTTGGTGGCGATGTCGGCGACCAGTTCCGGCGGCGTCTTTTCCAAGGCCCGGCGCACGGCCGCGACAATGGCCGCCACCGGCTCCTTGATGGCCTCGCGCACGTGGGAGTCGGTCAGGACCACGGTCTTGGGCGTGCCGTCCACCAAGTTCTTGCCCGCGACCCGAAACTGCATGGGCTCGACCAACGGCACGGCGGACGCGATGTGGATTTTCGCCGCCTCGGCCATGTTCTCGCCGATCAGGAGCTGGAACTCGTCCTGGACGTAACGCTGGATGGCGTCGTTGATCTCGTCGCCGGCGATGCGCACGGATTCGGAATAGGCCACGGCGGACAGGGAGATGACCGCCACCTCCGTGGTTCCGCCGCCAATATCCACGACCATGTTCCCGCGCGGCTCGTCGATGGGCAAACCCGCGCCGATGGCCGCGGCCATGGGCTCCTCGATGAGCTTCACTTCCCGCGCTCCGGCCTGCAGGGCGGACTCGATGACGGCCCGCTTCTCGACCTGGGTGATGCCGGCCGGCACGCAGATGACCATGCGCGGCTTGACCATGCGCATGCCGGTGATGACCTTGCGGATGAAGTAGGCGATCATGGCCTTGGTCACCTCGAAATCCGCGATGACCCCGTCCTTCAGGGGCCGGACGGCCCGGATGCGATCCGGGGTGCGGCCCAGATACTCCTTGGCCTCCCGCCCAACGGCCAGGATGGAATCGTTGCGCACGTCCAGGGCCACCACCGAGGGTTCGTTGAGGACAATGCCGTCCTTGGGTGAATACAACAACGTGTTGGCCGTGCCGAGGTCCATGGCCAGATCCTTGCCGAGAAAACCAAACAATCTGCTGAAAAACATAGGTGTTTAGTCCATGAGGTCGGTGTTGTCGGAGGCCGGGGAGGAAGGAGCCTCCCGGTCCATGACGCCTTGGGGCGTCAACTGCTTGAGCCGATTCTTCAAATACAAATTCTCCAGGAAAAGGGCCAAATAATCGGCGGACATCTTGGCGAAGGCCCGGATGTCGTCGCCGATGACCCGGCTGGCGCGGTCCCCGAAAACCAGGACCCCGCGGCAGCGCTTGTGCACCTTGAGCGGAAAGGCCAGCACGGTATTGAGGGCCGGGCCAGGAACATCGCGGCCAAAAAGAGGGACGCGCCCCAGCTCGCGCTTGCCGTCCCCGAAAAAGACCGGCTGGTTTTTTTTGAAAACCCAGCCCAAAAGACCGCTGCCGGTGCTGAACGTCCGCCGATCGAGAACGCCCTCGGCCGCGAAGGGCTTGTTACACCCTTCCATGAAATAATTGTGTCCCCACTCGTCGCTGACCACAAGGAAGGAATACTCATACCCACTGCCGTCGGCCAGAAGTCCCAAATAGCGGGTCAAAAAGTCCGACCACTTGGGATGCTTTTCGCGCAGGGCATAGGCTAGTTGCAGAAATCGGTAGAGCTTCTGGTCCTGGCTGGAGACCGAGGCGTCGCCCAAATCGGCGATGATGGCGGCGATGACCCCGGCGAACAGGGACAGGATGCGCTGGTCCTTGTCCGTGAAGGCGTAGGTCTTCTTGCTGTCCATGCACAGGGCCCCCATGCCGCCGGGCAGGGGACAGCCCACAAAGACCTTGATCTGCTCGTCCTGTTCGGAGCCGTAATAGCCCAAAAAGGTGTATTTCTGGTCGAATTTCTCGACCAAGAGAGGCTTGCCGTGCTTCAGGATCCACCCCACCAGACCATGGCCCGAGTCGATCCGCAGCCCCTGGATGACGGAGTCGCCCAGGCTGAAGGACGAGACCAATTCGTACGCGTCGGCGCCATCGCGGCGGAACAGCACCACGGAATAGGCATCGAAAACACTGCCGATGCTCTCCAGGAGCCTGTCCAAGGAAGAATATATCATCATGCGAGCCATCACCCTGGTGTCAAAAAAGTCGACCGATCCGCCATGCAAAATCGCCGTGGCAGGGCATAACGGGAAACCTTGGGATCAGCAACAATCGCGCGGCCAGTTTATGCGCAGCCCGGGCTGATTTTCGGCGCACGCCGCTCCATCGTTGGCCGTCGCGGGAGAAAACGCCCCGACTGGCTCGGTTGACATGCCCGACACGAAGAACGTAATGCCGGCAGTAGGGCGAACTCCGGACTCCTCGGAGTTGGAGCGCGGCGCCACTCCGGCACGGAGCAGCGCATTCGCCGCGAGCCTGCCGTCACCATGGCGTCGACAAGAGAAAGAGCGTCTTCGCCCCTCTCCCAGGAATGCATGGAGGCTACGCATGACCACTGACTGTCCGCGCAGGCCGGATTCGCCAGCGCCCCGTTTCGCCTCCGAGCCGGCAAGCGGCCCCCCGCACACCATCATTTTGCAACGGATAAGGTAAAAACGATGTTCGCGATCATCGGCATTTGTGTACTCGTGGGTTGTGTTGTTGGCGGATATTTGATGGCGCACGGGAACTTGAGCGTGCTGTGGCAGCCTTCAGAACTTATTATTATTGTTGGCGCCGCCGTGGGTGCGTTCCTCATTTCCTCGCCAGCCAGAGTCGTCAAGCTCTCCATCAAGGGATTTGTCAGCGTGTTCACGGCCAAGACGCCTGGGAAGAACGAATATCTGCAACTCTTGCGGTCTCTTTACGATCTTCTGGTTTTGACCAAGCAAGAGGGAATCATCGCCCTGGAAACTCATGCCAACAACCCCAAGGAAAGCAGCATCTTCAAGCCCTATCCTTTTGTCCTCAACAATCATCACGTGCTGCATTTCATTTGCGACAATATCAAAACATACTCCATGGCTGGAATGGAGACGAACGAATTCGAGACGCTGATGGATATCGATATCGACACCCTGCATACCGAAGAATTGGTTCCTGCGGGAGCGATCACCAAATTCGGCGATTCCCTGCCCGCCATGGGCATCGTGGCCTGTGTTCTCGGCGTGGTCTTGACCATGGGCAAAATCAATGAGCCGCCGGAAGTTCTTGGGCATCACATCGGCGCGGCCCTGGTCGGAACATTCTTGGGTATTTTGCTCGCCTATGGCTTCTTCGCTCCTTTCGGCACCAACGTCGAGCATCAAGCCCACGATCAGCACATCCTCATGAACATTTCCAAGATCGCCATACTGTCCTTTGCCGCCGGTTGGCCTCCGGCCCTGGCCCTGGAGGCCGCCCGCCGGGCTGTTCCGAGCGCGGGCAGACCGAGCTTCGAGGAATTGGAGAAGGCTGTGCGCAAAAAGTAACTCGACGTCGCGGAGAAGATAAATGGCCGATAAAAAGCCGATCATCATCAAAAAAGTCGTCAAGGGCGGACATGGCGGACATCACGGCGGCAGTTGGAAAATTGCCTACGCCGATTTGGTCACCGCCATGATGGCTTTTTTCCTACTCATGTGGCTTCTGAACAGCACGTCACAGGAAGCAAAGGAACAACTGGCCCTCTATTTCCAAGAATTCTCCGTTTTTGAAGGGGCTCCCTCGGGCATGGGCGTCGTGGGCAGCAGCGGAGGCGGAGAGGACACGCGGGCCCAGAGCCAACCCATGATGCCCGAACAGCCCGTGGGACTGACCGAACAAGGCCCATCCCAGAAGGAACTGCTGCGCGAAGCCCTGGCCGACATGATCAAGGAACGCCTCGGGGCATACAAGAACGATCTCCTTGTCGACACATTCGAGAATGGAGCGCGCATTCAGATGGTCCACAGCGAAGGAAATCAATTTTTCGAATCCGGCAGCGCCCGTTTGACCGACCATGGACGCAAGGTTCTCAGGGGCATCGCCGATACCGTGCGGGAACTGCCCAACCAGTTGGCCGTGGAAGGGCACACGGACGCCAAGCCCTTGGGGGGTGATCGCGCCACTCGCTACACCAATTGGGAACTCTCCACGGATCGCGCGTCCTCGGCCCGCATGTTTCTGGAGGAAATCGGCATCGATCCGAATCGAATCAGACGAGTCGTGGGATATGCAGCAACCCAGCCCCTCATCCAGGACAATCCCTTGGACCCCCGCAACCGCAGGGTGAGCATCCTGGTCTTCAACGCTTCCGCTTCGCGTTCGAACCAGCCACGCAACGATCCGGCCTCGGACGCTCCGGACGCTCCATTCCCCCGCGACAAGATGCTGGATTTCTTTCCCCCCAACTAACTGTTTCACCCTGCCTTCAGGTCCCGTCGGCTTCCGCGCCTCGCGACAGAGGCGCGGACCGTTCCGCGTCACGCGGCCATGCGCGGAAATCCTGTTTACGGACCAGGCAAAACATGCAAATCACCCAATCCCGAAACGACAACATGGGTGGCAGTTTTTGATGAAATGGCCTTCCGCCTTCTCCCGCGTCCCTTCCTTCCGCTGCCTGGACAACGGCCATCTGCTGCCCACCAACGTGCTGCGCGATTTCGAGCATTTGAAGGCCTATCTGGAATACATCCACATCAAGTTCTGTCTGCTCAAGCCTTTTGGGGAAAGCAAAAACTATCCCCTGGTCGACGCCCGCGACCTGCTGCCGTCCTTCGAACCCAGCCTGCACGAGTTCGCCGAATTGCCGGGGTTCTCCATGGTCGCCTTCGACCGGAACCTCGATTACTTCAACGAAGTCTTCCAGTTCGATATCCTGCACACCTGCCGCGACGGCAACTGCCAGGCCCACGGCTCGACCTGCATCCTCGAAGACGTTTTGCAACGAAAAAACCAGGACGCGTTCCTGCGCCGTCTGCCCCGTCAGCTCCGGGACGAATTCAAAACCGTCACGGAGGAGCGCCAAGTTTCGGACATCGCCTCCTACAGTCTGCTCATCCATTTTTTGAGCCACATGGACCGGGCCCATGTCCTGGCCAAGGACTGTGACGACAAATTCTACCTGTCCGGAATCTATGCGTCTTTTCCGTCGGACCTGGACACGGAGCTGAAACGATTCGGACTGAAGACAAAAAAGTTCCGCCCCAACGACAACCAGTCCTACGAGACCAACCGCGACTTCGTGTACCAGTTCCTGATGGAACTTCACGGCTATCCCGTTTCCTCGGAGCGCAAGACCTCGGCGGCGATCTTCGCCCGCCGCCTGCACAAGATGGGCGAACGCTTCCTGATCAAGGTCCTGGGGCAATCCGACCGAACCCTGACCACCCTCTTCAGCACCCAACCCGGCGCGGCCTATCCGCGCGTGGAAAAAACAGCCCTGGTCCGCCTCGAAACGACCCACGCCGAGACCATTCAGATGCTGGAACGCGGCGGATTTTTCGTGGACGGCAAAAAACGAGTCGTCATCCTACGCGTGTCGTACCGCCAACATAAATACGACATCAACAATGTCCGCCAGGACCGCGCCCTGTCCGTCCTGCGCCAGGACATCATCCACCCCCTGACCGGAGAGGCCTGCGCCTCGGTCAACGTCATCAAGGATTCCTACTCCATGAGCCTCAAGCTGAACGACATCGTGCGCGGCGAATTCACCGGCCGCACCCTCTACAAGGGCAGCGAGATCGTGGAGAACACCGACAGCCACGAAAAGCGGCTCAAATTCCTCCATTCCTGGCTGAACAAACATCAGCGTCGCTTGATCGGATATTCCGATGATTTTTACCGTGAAATCACGCACGTTCTGGACTGCTACCTGAATCATCCGGAATTCTCGGATGATTTTTCCGAGCTGCATGACGTGCACGGCGAAGTCCGATCCAGGTACAGTTACATCAAACAAGCGCGTAACATTAGATATCTTGAAGATTTAAGCGGAAGATACCACAAGGGGAAACGCGTCGGTTACAAGGAAATGCTGCGCATCGCCACGGATTTGCTGACCGATCTCAAATTTGAGTTCATCAATTACCATGATCCGCTTGTCTTCAAGGCCATCTATTTCGCGGAAGTAATGCTCAACGACCGTTATCTGATTCGGTCCTATATCAACCGTAAAGACGACGACCTTACCGATAATGGATTACAGATCAAAAAACTCTATCGCCGCCTCGTTTCCCTGGTTGACGAACTGCGGGCCATACGCAAAACAAAAAGCGAATCATAACCCATCAACCTTTCGCAGCAAGGAGAGCCTCCATGTCCGAGTTGCTCAAAACCCCGCTCAACGCCTGGCACAAAGAAAACGGCGGTCGGATCGTGCCCTTCGCCGGCTGGGAAATGCCGGTCCAGTACACAAGCATCCTGGATGAACACAAGCACACCCGTACCCAGGCCAGCATCTTCGATATTTCCCACATGGGCGAATTCCTGCTCTCCGGCCCGGGCGCGACCACGGCCCTGAGCCGTGTCGCGACCCAGAATCTGGCCACCCTCGCTCCCGGCAAATGCCGCTATGGATTTCTGCTCAACGAACGCGGCGGGGTTCTGGACGATCTCATCGTCTACCGCCTGGCCGAGGACAGCTACATGCTGGTGGTCAACGGGGCCTGCATCGAATCCGACTTCG
>CAYLNA010000001.1:30249-58932 GCA_964384665.1 uncultured Desulfovibrionaceae bacterium
GCCGAGGACAGCTACATGCTGGTGGTCAACGGGGCCTGCATCGAATCCGACTTCGCCTGGATCGGGAGCCATCTGCCGGGGGACCTGGCCTTCACCAACAAAAGCTTCGACATCGCCAAGATCGACCTGCAGGGGCCGGAATCCTTCGCGGTTCTGAGCCGGGTCATGCCCGGGGACTGGGCCGGCCTCGGCTATTTCGGATTCCGCGAGATCGAATTCGAGGGCTTCAGCCTGATCGTCAGCCGCACCGGCTACACCGGCGAGTTGGGATATGAATTCTACTTGCCCTGGGACAAGGCCGCGCTGCTCTGGGAAAAACTCATGGCCGACGAAGCCGTGCGGCCGGCGGGTCTGGGCGCGCGGGACACCCTGCGTCTGGAGGTGGGCCTGCCCCTTTACGGCCAGGACCTGGACACCGAGCATACCCCGGTCGAGGCCGGATATGGAGCCATGCTCAAGAGCGAGGCTGATTTCATCGGCAAGGCCGGCCTGGACATGATCCGGGAACGTCTGATCGGCCTGCGCATCGACGGCCGGCGTAGCGCCCGCCACCATGACGAGGTCTTTGTCGGCGCAACCAAGGTCGGCGTGGTCACCAGCGGCTCCATCGCCCCGAGCCTGGGCTATTGCGTGGCCATGGCCTATGTCCGGGTCGACATGGCCGACCAGCCCGTCTTCACCGTCAAGGGACCCAAGACTACGCTGGAAGCGCGCCGGGCGGACATGCCCTTTCACACCGCCGGAACCGCGCGGACCAAGCTCGGCTGAGATGGCGCGCCTGAACACCTTCTATCTGGCTCCCGCGTCCTGGCGGGAGCCTTTCGCCCTGGACGGCGAGGAAGCCCACCATCTCATCCGAGTCCTGCGGGCCAAGCCCGGCCAGGACATCCGCCTCATGGACGGCCGGGGCCGGACCGGCCTGTTCCGCATCGCCGCCATGGGCAAGAAAGAGGTTCAGCTGGCCAGGATATCCGAAATCCAGGCTCCCGCGCCCGAACACCCGTTGGTCCTGGCTGTGGGCTGGTCCAAGAACGCCCGGCGCGGTTTTTTGCTGGAAAAGGCCGTGGAACTGGGCGCGACGGGCGTCTGGTTCTGGACGGCCGCCCGCTCCCAGGGAGAAACTCCGGATCAAACCAAGGAAACCTGGGACCGCCAGCTCGTGGCCGCGGCCAAGCAGTGCGGCGCGCTCTGGCTGCCGGAAATCCGCACCCTGGGCGGCCCCGACGAACTCATCCGGGAGTCCGCCGATCATGCCTCCCGCATCCTGTGCTGGGAACGGGAGCAAACCGACCTGATCCACCCCGACGACCTGACCACCCCGGACGGAGCCCTGGCCGTCCTTGGCCCCGAGGGCGGCCTGGACGAGAGCGAGTCCCAGCTTTTTCTGGACCACGGTTTCGCGCCCAAAAGTCTTGGCCCAAGCATTCTGCGCTTCGAAACAGCGGCCCTGTTCCTGCTCTCCCTGCGCCTGTGGGCCTCGGCCCACGCCTGCGCCACGCCATAGGCCGCATCCCGGCGGCCACGACGAAGTCGGCCTGAATTTCCGTCGAACCCTCGGTTTTGAACTTGCCGGAAAGCATAGCATCGTGTGAAATACACGTTCCTGTCACCAGGGGCGGCATGGGGCGTGATCGCGCCGCGCGTCGGCATGTTCCCCGGACGAGCCCCGGCCCACCCCAGCATCTCCACGCATCGAAACATCTGAAGTTGAGCCCGCGCTCAAGGAATACCTATGTCATTTGAAACACTTGGTCTCCGGGTCGAACTGCTCAAGGCGGTCAAGGCCAAGGGATACGCCGCCCCGACCGCCATCCAGTCCAAGGCGATCCCGGTCATCCTCGACGGGCGGGACGTCCTGGCTCGCGCCCAGACCGGGACCGGGAAAACCGACGCCTTCGCCCTGCCCATCGTCGAAATCCTGAGCCAGACCCACGGCAACGGGCACCATCCCCGGGCCCTGGTCCTCGCCCCCACGCGGGAGCTGGCCCTGCAGGTGGGGGAAAGCATCAAGGCTTACGCCCGCAAGGTCTCCCTGCGCTGCACCGTAGCGTATGGCGGCGTGCGCATCGAACCCCAGATCGCGCGCCTGGAACGCGGCATCGACATTCTCGTGGCCACTCCGGGTCGCCTGCTGGACCTTGCGGCTCAGCACCACCTCAACCTGTCCTTGATCGAATTTCTGGTCTTCGACGAGGCCGACCGCATGCTGGACCTGGGTTTCAGCGGAGAAATCTCGGCGATCCTGGATCTTTTGCCCACCGAGCGCCGGACCATGCTCTTTTCGGCCACCTACACGCCGCAGATCCGCGCCCTCGCCGCGAAGATGCTGCGCCGACCCGAGCACATCGAAGTCACGCCTGAAACCACGGCGGCGGAATCGGTGGAGCAGAAAGCCCATCTGGTGGACAAGACCAACAAGCTGGCCCTGCTCATCCACCTGATCACCACCGGGAACTGGAGCCGGGTCCTGGTCTTCGCCCGCACCAAGCACTGGGCCAACCGGCTCACGGACAAACTGGCAGCCCACGGACTCGTCGCGGCCGCCCTGCATGGCAACAAGAGCCAGTCCTTCCGGACCCGCACCCTGGAAGAATTCAAGGACGGCCAGATCCGCGTCCTCGTGGCCACGGACGTGGCCGCGCGAGGGCTCGACATCAGCAACCTGCCCTACGTGGTCAACTATGACATGCCCAGCATTCCCGAGGATTACGTGCACCGCATCGGTCGCACCGGCCGGGCCGGAGTCCAGGGCATCGCCGTATCCCTGGTCAGCCACGAGGAGCAGCCGTTCCTGCGGGCCATCGAGGCTTTGATCAAACAAAAAATCCGCATCGAGGAAGTCAAGGGCTACACCGAGGACAGCGACGTCCCGGATTATGTGCTCTACCGTCCCGGCAATCCGGTCAGCGAGAAAAAAGCGGACAAGGCCATCAAGGATCTGGTCAACAAAAAAAGCCAACCCGCGCAGCGCACCCGGCCCCCCAAGGAAAAGCCGACCCGCGCCAACGCCACGTCCCGCGCGGAAGCCCCGGCCCGCCCTGGCCGCCGGAATACGGACCGCGTGGACCGATCCTCCAGGGGCGGATCGCGTCCTGCCGCGCCGGCTGGCGGAAAGACGTCTCGACGCGGACGATAAGATCCATGGCGGGCGTCCATGACGCCCGCTCCCCTTCCGGTGACGAAATGAACCGCAGCCCCAGGAGGGCTCCATGCTGAACACCCTGGCTCGATGGATCGAACGGCATTTCCTGACCCTGGCCGTGGGTTTTTCCCTCCTGGCCTTGGTGCATCCACCGGCTTTCGTCTGGATCAAGCCGCATATTTCCCTGGGCCTGGGGCTCATCATGTTCGGCATGGGCTTGACCCTGGAATTCGCCGATTTCGTCCGCGTGGGCCGGGAATGGCGCGCGGCGGGGACAGGCGTCGCGCTGCAATACGCGCTCATGCCGGCCATTGCCTGGGCCGTCTGCGTGGTCCTGCGACTGCCCGCCGAGGCCGCCGTCGGCGTCATCCTGGTCGGATGCTGCCCGTCGGGCACGGCCTCCAATGTTATCGCCTATTTCGCCAGGGCCGACGTGCCCCTGTCCGTGATCATGACCCTTGGCTCCACCCTGCTCGCCCCCCTGGCCACGCCGGCCCTGGTGGAACTCCTGGCCGGACAGCGGGTGACGGTGGACTTCTGGGCCATGGTCCGCTCCGTGTTCTGGATCGTGGTCTTTCCGCTCCTGGACGGTCTCGTCCTGCGCCATCTGCTGCGCAAACGACTGGAGGGCGCGTTGGGCGTCTTTCCCGCGCTTTCGATCCTGACGATCTCGGCCGTCATCGCCTGCGTCGTGGCCCTCAATCAAAAAACCATTCTCGAATTCCCGGCCCTGATCATGCTGGCCGTGGTTCTGCACAATGGCCTGGGTTTTCTGTCCGGCTTCTGGTCGGCGCGGGGCCTGGGCCTGGGCCTGATCGCGGCCCGAACCATCTCCATCGAGGTCGGCATGCAGAACTCGGGTCTGGCCGTGGCCCTGGCCAGCACCTTTTTCGGACCCAAGGCGGCCCTGGCCGGAGCAATCTTCAGCCTGTGGCAAAATCTGGCCGGAATGACCTTGGCCAGATTTTGGACCCGATCCCCAATCCCCACTCCACGCTGACGCGCGCTCTCGAATCCCGAAACGACATCTAGCCGCGCCACTGTTCGAACCCGCCATAAAAAAATGGGGCCCCCGGATTTTCACCCGAGGACCCCAAGAGGATGTGGCGAACTCGTTCTATTTGCGGAGCATGCTAGCCAGAAGGCGCAGATGGGAGCGCTCCTCATCGATACAGGCCTTGATGTACTTCTTTTCTCCCTCGGGCACGAATTCCTGCATTTCGACGAAGAACAGGATGGTGTCCTTCTCGAAGCCCATGGCCGTCTCGATGGCGTCCTCGGGCGAGCCCATGAAGTTCTTCAGGTGATCCAAGTCGCCCAACCGGAACAGGGTGTGGGAATCGAGCAGGAATTTGAGGTACTCCACGTACTCGTCTTCCTCGGCCCAAGCAGGCAGTTCGACCTCTCCCAGCCGCTCGTGGAGCTTGCGGAAGATTTCCTTATGCTTGGTTTCTTCCTTGGCCAAGAACACGAACATGTCCTTGAGTTTCGCGTCGGTGGTGGTCTCGACCAGGCGGTTGTAAAAGACCTCGCCGCGCGTTTCGACTTCCTGGGCAGCCAGGAGAATGTCCGTTGCCTTGAATATTCCCGCCATAAAACCTCCTACAATTCCGAGGGCAGCTCTTTGAGCTGGGCATAGGTGAAGACCGGGCCGTCCAGACATACGTACTTGGTGCCGATGTTGCAGCGGCCGCAGATGCCCACGCCGCATTTCATGCGTTTTTCCAGGGTGGTGATGATGTTCTCGTCCTCGAAGCCGAGTTTCTTCAAGGCCTGGAGGGTGAACTTGATCATGATCGGCGGACCGCAGGTGATGGCCACCGTGTTCTTGGGCGAGGGATTGATCTCCAAGAGCACGTTGGGAATGAGGCCGACCTTGTGTTCCCAGCCTTCGAACGGATTGTCGATGGTCAGCACCGTGTTCACGTCCTTGCGGGCGCTCCACTCGGGCAGCTCGGCCTTGTAGGTCAGATCGGCGGGACTGCGCGCTCCGTACAGCAGGGTGATGTCCTTATAATCCTTCCGGTTGTCGAGCATGTAGGTGAACAGGGTCCGCAGCGGCGCCATGCCGATGCCGCCGCCCACGAACACGATATTCTTGCCCTTCAGGTCCTCGATCGGAAAGGAATTGCCCAGGGGGGCGCGCACGCCGATCTGGTCGCCGGGTTGGAGCTGGTGCAGACGGCTGGTCACCTCGCCCACGCGCATGACGCTGAACTGCAGGTAGTCCATGCGGGTCGGAGAGGAGTTGATGACGAAGGTCGACTCGCCCACGCCAAAGACCGAGAGCTGGCCGACCTGACCGGGCCGAAACGAGAAGCTCTTCATCCTCTCCTCGTTGTTGAGCACCACGCGGAAGGTCTTGATGTTGTGCGTCTCCTGAATCACCTCGACGATGGTGGCCATATCCGGGAGATAGGGATTAGCGTTCATCGGAATACTCCTGTGCTGCGTTCACGATCTGCCGGATATCGACTCCGGCTGGGCACTGCTTGATGCACCGGCCGCATCCACAGCAGGCGATGACGCTTTCATGCAGATCCGGATAGTAGCTGAACTTGTGCCCGACGCGGTTTTTCAGGCGATGGGCCTTGGTCGAGCGCGGATTGTGGCCGCTGCCTTCCAGGGTGAAGGTGTGGGACATGCAGTTGTCCCAGGTCCGGATGCGCCGGCTGCTGAGACCCAGGTCGTCGTCGGTGATGTTGAAGCAGTAGCAGGTCGGGCACATGTAGGTGCACGCGCCGCAGGAGATGCATTTAGACGACTGGGCGGTCCAGAAGTCCATGTCGTCGAAGCGGGCCAGGATTTTGGCCGGAGCCGAGGCGTAATCATGGACCGCGCCCATCATTCCCAGGGCCTTGGCGTTCTTGGCCTCGGCCTCCTGGACCTTGGCGCCGGCGTCCTCGAAGAGGGCCAGCTTGAGGATCTCTTCGCCCTGGGGCGTGACGGATTTGGCCACGTAGCCCTCGCCGACCAGGGTCAGGAGCACGTCGGAGCCAGCCGTGTCGGCCGGACCGCTGCCCACGCTGTGGCAGAAACAGGTCGTTTCCGGACGGTCGCAGGCCAGGGTGATGAAGACGGTATTGTCCCGGCGCTGGATAAAGTACGGGTCCTTGATCTTGTCCGTCTCATAGACCGGATTGAAGATCAGCTTGCCGCGCGCCCCGCACGGACGACAGCCGATGACCACGCTTTTGCCCTGGGGCAGGGTTTCGATGAGTTCCGGCTTCTTGGCCTCGCCCTCCCGCTTGACCACCAAGAGAGTCTCGGTCTGGGGAAAGGTCGCGGCCTTGGGCGACACGGCCGCCATGCGGGAATGCAGATCGATGGTCATGCCGGCCTGGAAGCGCTTGAAGGTCACGGTGCCGCCGGTGGCCACCGGGGCCAGGACACGACAGGTCGAGGCCAGATCCTCGGCCAAACGGGTCAGATTTTGCTTTGTGATGAATCGTTCCATTACCAGCCTCGCTCGTGGATGCGCTCTTCCTCGACCTTGAAGGTGAAGAGAGGCGGTGTCTGATCCAGGGTCGTGCCGGCCTGATGCTCGAACACATCCGCGACCTGCTTGTTCATATAGCGCCGCAGGAGCATGAGCGGGATGTCCACCGGACAGGCCCGTTCGCATTCCCCGCATTCCGTGCACCGGCCAGCCAGATGGGAGACATGGACCATCTGGAACATCATGTTCTCGGCCGGGGAATTGTCCTGGCTGATCCAGAGCGGATCACGGCTGGTGGCGATGCAGTAATCGCGACAGACGCACATGGGACAGGCGTTGCGGCAGGCGTAGCAGCGGATGCAGCGGCTCATGGTCTCCTGCCAGAAGGCCAGCTTCTCGGCATCGGACTTGGCCTCGAATTCCTCCTGACAGGCCAGACTCGCGGAAGCGGCGGCCTCGTGCTTGTTGCCCAGAAGCACGTCGGCGATAAGGGCGTCGGGATATTTGCAGACCCGACATTTGTCGGCCTTGACATCGGCCAGCTTGAGCGTGGCGGCCTGTCCGGCCACGGTGACCTTGATGTCGTCGGAGCCCACGGTCACGGATTCGACGAAACCGGGATCAGCGGGCAGGGCCGCGCGGATCTTGCGCTGACTGACCACGCCGTCGCAGCACAGGCCAAAAATGACCACGTCCTCGCGGTTGATCAGCTTCTCGTTGATAAGTTCGATCACGCCGCGGCTATCGCAGCCCTTGACCACGACGCCGACCTTCTTGCCCTTATAGGCGGTCAGGTAGGTGGCCAGGTTATGCACGGCCAAGGGGCCTATGATGAGCCGATCCAGGTCGGCCTCGGAACGGATGAAGAGCGGCGTGGCGTGCAGGGGATCGTAGCCCTGCTCCCAGCCGATGACGCACTCCAGCTCGCCCAGGCGCCCCTTGATGGCTGATTTCAGATCATCCAATTGGGACATATGTCCTCCTTGAGAAAAGCGGATGCCCGGCATCCGCGTTGATGCTCCTGCCGCGACACGGCGCGGCAGTGGTTGCGGCTCCTAACCGTGGCACGAACAACCCTGACCCTGGCTGGCCTTCAGGGCCAGTGCGTTCCAATCCACGTCGGACACGGGATTGAACAGGGGCGCCGGTCCCAACTCATGGATGCGCCGGGTGAATTCCGTGACCACATGCTGCCAGCGCTGTCCTTCCGAGGCCGAAACCCAGGTGTATTCGAAGCGGCGTTCGTCGATGCCGGTGATGGGCAGGAAGCGCTTCAACAGCTCCAGCCGCCGCCGGGCATAGTAGTTGCCTTCGGAATAGTGGCAATCGCGGGGATGGCAGCCGGAAACGAGCACCCCATCGGCCCCGTTCAAAAGCGAACGGACGATGAAGAGCGGGTCGATGCGACCCGAACAGGGCACGCGGATGATGCGCAAATCCGTGGGTTGGGTGAAACGTCCCACGCCCGCCGTGTCCGCGCCTCCGTACGAGCACCAGTTACACAAAAAGCCAACTATTCGAAGTTCGCGAGAATCTTGGGCGGGCATAAGGCGTTCACCTCCGCGAGGATCTGGTTATCGGTGAAATGTTCAAGCTGGATGGCCCCCTGCGGGCAGGTCACGGTACAGATGCCGCAGCCCTGGCAAACGGTGTCGATGACCTCGGCCTTGGGGTTGCCAAAGCGGTCGGTCACGGCCTTGATGGCTCCGAACGGACAAGTCTGGATGCACTTTCCGCAGCCCACGCAGCGGGCCGGATTGACGCGGGACACGGCCGGATCGGATTCCAGTTCCTTCTTGGAAAGAAGACCCAGAACCTTGGAGGCGGCGGCGCTGCCTTGGCCAACCGAGGCCGGGATATCCTTGGGCCCCTGACAGGCTCCGGCCAGAAACACGCCGGCGGTGTTGGTCTCGACGGGTTTGAGCTTGGGATGGCTTTCCACGAAGAAACCATACTGGTCCGGGGCCACGCGCAGCTTTTCACCGAGCTGGACCGCTCCCTGGGCCGCTTCCGCGCCCACGGCCAAGACAACCAGATCCGCCGGCACCTCGACCTGGGTTCCAGCCAGGGTGTCCGCGCCACGCACGATGAGCTTGTCGTCCTTGGGATAGATCATGGCCACGCGGCCGCGCACATACTGGGCTCCGTATTCCTCCATGGCCCGACGCACGAACTCGTCGTACAGCTTTCCGGGGGAACGGATGTCCATGTAGAAAACATAGGACTGGGAATCCGGAACGTGGTCCTTGGTCAGGATGGCCTGCTTGGCCGTGTACATACAACAGAAGCCCGAGCAATATGGACGGCCCACGGACTTGTCGCGCGAGCCCACGCACTGGATGAAGACCACGTTCTTGGGTTCCTTGCCGTCGGAAGGACGTTTGATGTGTCCGCCGGTGGGGCCGGAAGCCGAGAGCAGGCGCTCGTACTGCAGGCTGGTGATGACATCCTTGTAGCGGCCTTCGCCGTACTGCGGATACTTGTGCCAATCAAAGAGATCGTACCCGGTGGCCACGACCACCGCGCCCACGTCCACGTTGACCAGCTCGTCCTTCTGCTCGAAATCGATGCACTTCGTCGGGCAGACCTTGGCGCAGAGTCCGCATTTGCCCTTGGTCAGCATCAGGCAGGAGGCCGCGTTGATGGCCGCCTTCTTGGGAATGGCCTGGGGGAAGGGAATGTTGATGGACGGAGCGGTGCACAGATTCTCGTTGAAAACGTCCGGATGCTTGCGGCTGGGGCATTTTTCCGTGCACAGACCGCAGCCCGTGCATTTGGACCAGTCGACATAGGTCGCCTTCTTGCGGATCGTGATCTGGAAGTTGCCCACATAGCCGCCGACGCTCTCGACCTCGGCGCAGGTGTAGAGGGTGATCTTCGGATGCTGGGCGATATCGACCATCTTCGGGCCCAAAACGCAGGACGAGCAGTCGACCGTGGGGAAGGTCTTGTCCAGCTTGGCCATCTTGCCGCCGATGCTCTGCTCGCGCTCGACCAGGATGACTTCCTGACCTCCGTCGGCGCAGTCCAGAGCGGCCTGTATGCCGGCCACGCCGCCGCCGATGACCAACACACGCTTAACCGTCTCAAAACGCTTGGCCACCAAGGGGCGGTTGCGACGCAGCTTTTCCACGGCCATGCGCACCAATTCGGCGGCCTTGCCCGTGTTCAGATCCTTCGTCTTGCCGATCCAGGAAACATGCTCGCGGATATTGGCCATCTCGAACATATAGCGGTTCAAGCCAGCCCGCTCCACGGCCCGGCGGAAGGTCGGCTCGTGCATGCGCGGGGTGCACGAGGCCACGACCACGCCGTCGAGATTCTTGTCCTTGACGGCCTGGATGATGGCGTCCTGGCCCGGCTCGGAGCAGGCGTACATCGTGTCCGTGGAGAAAACCACGTCTGGATAGGTCAGAGCCGTGGCCGCGACACTCGGGCAATCCACGGTTCCGGCAATATTGCTGCCGCAGTGGCAGATGAAAACACCAATTCGCATCGCGTCCTCCCTACCTGGCCTGCGCCGGTTGTTTGATCCTGCCCAGGGCCAGTCTCGGGTCCACGCACAGCTTCTCGAAGCCGAGTTCAGCGCGGTCCAATCCCAGGGCGTAGCCAAGAAGTTGGGTGTAATAGAATACCGGAATCTTGAAGTTTTCGTGCAGGGCGTCGTTGATCTGACCCTGCCGCAGGTCCAGGTTCATCTGGCAGAGCGGACAGGCCGTGACAAAGGCGTCGGCCCCGAGCCTGCGCCCGGCGTCCAAGAGCTTGCCCGAGAGACGAGCCACGATGTCCCCGCGCGGGATGCCGAACGAAGCCCCGCAACACTCCACCTTGAGCGGAAAAGGAACGACCTCGGCCCCCAGGGCGGTCATCAGGTTGTCCATGGCCATGGGATTCTCGTGGTGGTCGAACTTCATCAGTTCCGGCGGACGGTTCATGATACAGCCGTAATAACAGGCGATCTTGATTCCGGTCAGGGGCTTGAGGACCTTGGACTTGATGAGGGCCGGATCGACGTTCTCGGCCAAAACCTGGAGCACGGACTGGGCGTCCACCGTGTTCTTGCACGGGGTGTCCAGGAGCGCGTTGGCCTTGGTCCGAAAGTCCGGGTCTTCCATCTTGTGCGCGGCGGTGCGCAGGTTGGTCAGACAGCTCGGACAGGGCGTGGTGACCTTGTCCATGCCCATGGTCTCGACCTGGGCCAGATTGCGGGCGGACAGGGCGGCCGACAGGACATGGTTGACCGTGTGCGCCGGAGTGGACCCGCAGCAGCTCCAATCGACCACATCGACCAGTTCCACGTCCAGGGCCTTGCACACGGCCCGGGTGGAGCGGTCGTACTCGACCGACGTGCCCTGGCCGGAACAGCCCGGATAATAGGCGATTTTAATCATTTTTGCCTCCTTTGCGGAACCGCTCGAAAATGCGGGTCACCTGCTCGCGGCCCTCGATCGGATGCGGCTTGAAGGGGAGCTTGCCGCGCATGAGCACTTGCGGGGCCAGATCGACATCGGTCAAGACCCGGCCCGACCGCGTCATGTAGGCGGTCATGAGCCCCAGTTCATAGGCCCGGCCATGGCGCTCCACGGATTCCAGGAACGAATCGGCGAAGATTTTCACGGCGCGCTCCGTGGCGTACCCGGCTTCCCGGGCCATATGCCGACAAACATCCATGACCTGCGCGACGTCGATCTTGTTCGGACAGCGCGTGGTGCAGGATTGACAGGAACCACACAGCCACAGGGAACGACTTTTGAGCACTGCTTCCTTTTGTCCGGTCTGGATCAGTCGCATGATCTGGCTGACCGAATAATCGTAGGCAAACGTATACGGACATCCGGCCGTACAATTGCCGCACTGGTAGCAGTTCTTGACGTTCTGGTGGCTGCGGGCTTCGACCTCGGCGATGAAATCAAGGTCGGCAGTAGCAAGATCAAAGATTTGCATAGGCATACCCAACTTGCGGTAAGGAACGGCGAACCGTCCGGTTGACATGAATCCCGTCCTGGCCACACGACACACAATGCTCCTTTTTGACACATTGCCGCTTGTGACGAATGGAACGATATGACACAAGACGTGGCCGAAAATCGTGTGTTGCCGGGACTTGGGGTCTTTCTTAAGCAGATTCGATGCCATAGTCGCCAGAGGCCGGAAATGTCCAGCCTCGCGCCAGATCGCGACCCATGCTCCCCCCCTTTCGCGCGCCATCGCGCTCGGCGGATATTCCCTTGACGCCGGCGTGATTTTCGGTCAGCAGCTTCCCGTTCCCAGGCAGCGGACAAGTGGCACCCCGCTCTAGAAATTCTCCCTCACCCTCCGGACGCGTCGCGCCGGAGCACGCAGGTGGCGTATGCTGACCATCACCAAAGAGTTTTCCTTTCACGCGGCCCATCGGCTGCACTGCTCCCAGTTTTCCCACGACGAAAATCTCCGGATCTACGGCGACTGCGCCCGGCTCCACGGGCACACCTATATCTTGCGCGTCACGCTCGCGGGCCAGCCCGACGAGACCGGCATGCTGCTCCATTTCGGCGAACTCAAGGCGCTCGTGCAGCGCGCGGTCCTCGATCGCCACGACCACGCCAACCTCTGCGAGCTGGACGAATACCGCGACATCCCGGCCACGGCCGAGAACATGGCCACGCACATTTTCGCGGTCCTGGATCAGGTCCTGACGACCGAGCGCTACCAACTGCACCAGGTCACGGTCCAGGAAACGGCCACGGCCTGGGCCACCAGGACCCGCGATGTCTGAGCCGACCCTGGAGGTGGCGGAAATATTCTCCTCGCTCCAAGGCGAGGGGCCGCTCATGGGTCAGCCAGCCGCGTTTCTGCGCCTGGCGGGCTGTGCGCCGCCCTTTTGTCCCTGGTGCGACACGCCCCACGCCCTGGGCCGAGGCCGGGCCATGAGCCTGGACGACGTCGAGCGCGAACTCGGGAGACACGCCCCGCGACTGCTGGTCGTCACGGGCGGCGAGCCCTTTCGGCAATGGGAAACGGGTTTGGCGGAGCTGACCAGCCGCCTGACGCGGGCAGGCCGCGCGCTCCAGTATGAAACCAGCGCCAAGGCCGGAATCCCCGAGGACCATGGCGGGATCGTGGTCTGCTCGCCCAAGCCCGCGCGGGAGCCGCGCCTCGCGGCCGAGCTGGTCGACCGCGTCGACGCCTTCAAGTTCGTGGTCGAGAGCGACCTGGAACCGGTGCTGCGTTTTGTCGCGAGGCATCGCATCGACCCGGCCAGGGTCTGGCTCATGCCCCTGGGCGCGACCCGCGACGAACAGCTCCGACGCATGGCGAACGTGTGGGAGGCGTGCGCGCGCCATGGGTTCAACCTGTCTCCACGTCTGCACATTGTGACGTTCGACGATAAAAAAGGAGTATGATGGACGCGGTCATTATCTTGTCCGGCGGCATGGATTCCGCCGTGCTGCTGGCTCATGAACTGTCCCTCGGCGCCTGCGTCGCGGCCCTGAGTTTCGACTACGGCTCCAAACACAACAGCCGTGAACTGCCCATGGCTGCGGACATCTGCGCCCGCGCCGGCGTGCCGCACCGCGTGGCGCGACTGCCCTTCTTCAACGAACTTTTCTCCTCGTCCCTGCTCCAGTCCGGGGCGGACATCCCGGACGGAGCCTACGACGCCGCGAGCATGAAAAGCACGGTGGTTCCGTTCCGCAACGGCATCCTCCTGGCCATCGCCGTGGGCTACGCCGAGTCCATTGGCGCGTCCCGGGTGCTCATCGGCTCCCATTCCGGCGACCACCACATCTACCCGGACTGTCGCCCCGAATTCAACGCGGCCATGGACCAGACGGCCCGTGTCGGCACCGACGGCGCGGTCCGAATCGAGGCGCCTTTCGCGGATCGGGACAAGCGGGCCATCGGTGACCTGGGCCGGACCCTGGGCGTGGACTTCTCCCGCACCTGGACCTGCTACAAGGGCGGAGAACTGCACTGCGGGACCTGCGGCGCCTGCGACGAACGCAAATTCGCCCTACGCCACGACCAGGGTCTCGATCCGACCCGCTATCTGAAATAGGGAGCCCCGATGACCGATTTCGATCCCACGCGCATCGTCCTTGGCCAGCAGGTCGACCACAGTCCGCGCTACGACCCGTCCCAGCTTTGCCCCATCCCCAGACGTCTGGGGCGGGAAGCCGCCGGACTCGGCGCGCTGGCCTTCCCCTTCGGCGAAGACATCTGGAACATGTACGAGCTGTCCTGGCTGACGCCCACGGGACGCCCCGAGGCGGCCATGGCCGAGGCGCGAATACCTTGGGATTCGCCCTGCCTGATCGAATCCAAGTCACTGAAACTCTATTGCAACTCCTTCAACATGAGCCGCTTCGAAAGCGCTGACGCGGTGCGCGCGGCCATGGAGCGGGATCTGTCCCAGGCCGCCGGCGCGACGGTCCGGGTCGCGCTGATTCCGGCCGCCCGCTTTTCGGAAGTGGTCGTGGCGGAACCGGACGGAATCTGCGTGGACGAAGCGGACACGGACGGATTCAGCCCCGACGTCGATCCGACGGCGCTGCGAACCGACGCCGGCGAGGTCCGCGAAACCCTCTTTTCCCGTCTGTTCCGCTCCCGCTGCCCGGTCACGGGGCAGCCGGACTGGGCCACGCTGCGCGTCGACTACGCGGGCCCGCGCATCGCGCCCGGGAGTCTGCTGCGCTATCTGGTTTCCTTTCGCGAACACCAAGGATTCCACGAGGCCTGCGTGGAGCGGATCTTCGCCGACATCCAGGCGCGCTGCCAGTCTCGGGAGCTGACCGTCAGCGCCCGCTTCACGCGGCGGGGAGGCATCGACATCAACCCCGTCCGCTCGACCCGGCCCGGCCCCTGGGCCAATATCCGCGACCCTCGCCAATAAACCCCGCCTTCTGCAGGCCGGACTCACTCTGCAGTGACCAGGGGCAGTCCGGCCCTGGTCCATGCGATGATCCCGCCGCCCAGATCGAAAACCCGCGTGAAGCCCATCTCTCGCATCCAGGCCAAGGTCCGGGAGCTGCGATTTCCGCTGCGGCAATAGAGAAAAACGGTCGCGTTCCGGTCCAGGGCGGCCATGCGGTCGCGAAAATCCAGGCCATGATAGTCGATCAGCCGCGCGTCCGCGATGTGGCCGGCCCGGAATTCCTCGGGCGTGCGCACGTCGATGACCACGAAATCACGGTCGCCGCGCCGCGCCGAGAGCAGTTCCCACGCCGCCGGCGGATCCAGAATGTCCGGATCGGCCTGGGAACAGGCGGGAACAAGGAACAGAATCATCAAGAACATGCACGTAAGCCACGACGCGCGTCCGCTTCGCAATGTCATCCGAGGCCTCACACGATCCGCTCGGGGGCGGCGAAAATGGAGAAACGGGCCTGCCGGGCGAACCCGATCAGGGTCAGATTCAGGTCACGGGCCAGGAGCACGCCCTGGTGCGTGGGCGCGCCCAGGGAGACCAGAATCGGAATCCCGGCCCTCCGGGCCTTGTGCGCGATTTCCGAGGAAATACGGCCCGAGGTGATCAGAATGGAGCGGGACAGATCGAGTCCGTCCCTCAGGGCGCGACCCACGACCTTGTCCGCGCCATTGTGCCGGCCGACGTCGTCGCGAATCAGGGTCGGCTCGGCTCCGTCCTCGCTCAAGGCGACCGTGTGCACCCCGCCCGTGGCGTGGTGCAGATCGGAATAGCGACGAAACCAATTGGCCAGCTCCTGGATGCGCGATGCGGCGACGGCGAACCCGCCCGTCAAGGGAGTAAGACCGGCCGCTTCCAGGACGTCGCCAAAGAGCACGCCTTTGCCGCATCCGGAGGTGAAGGCGCGGCGGTTCAGGCGCTCCGGCTCCACGCCGTGGGCCAACCGGACCCGCACCACCCACTGCGCGGGGTCCACCTCGCAGCCCAGGAAATCCTCGGGCCGGTCCAAAAGTCCGGAGGTGCACAAGAAACCGCGAGCCAAATCATCCAAATGTTCCGGGGTGCACATCAGGGTGGCGATCTCCACGTCGTTCGCCATGATGGTCACCGGCGTCTCCGTGGCCACGACGTCGGATTCGGCGCGCCGCCCGTCGGGCGTGACCTTGATGATGTCCATTGAAATGAGCGGCTCCAGCGGCTGCGGATCGGCCATGGTCCCTCCACGTTTTTATAAATGACGCCAGTCCGGACACGCGCGGCCCAGGCATGAAACAAACACCGTGAAACACAGGGCTTTCACGGAAACAAGTCCAGGGTTGGGGCTTGCATGACGAGGCCGGGAGCTGTCAACCCGCCGAGATTGTGAAAAAAAGAATCAAGCAACGTTTTCAATCTGTTACTCACAAAAAGAGAACCCTCTCGCGGCGTTTGCGGGCTTGCTCTTCCGGTCGGGAAAAGGTAGCAGTGGCGCCTTGACGGGAAGGTTGACGTTTTCCAGCCTTGCTTGGGCGCAATCGCGGCGTTGGGAAACGGATGTGGAGAGACATTTCAAGGAGGAAAAAATGAAACGTATCGGTATGCTTGTCCTGGTGGCCCTGATGCTCACGGCTGGAGCGGCCGTGGCCGGAAATTTCGAAATCCCCGAAAGCGTGACCATGAGCGCCAAGAAATTCGAGGGATACACGCCCAAGAAGGCCGACGTCACCTTCAACCACGCGTCGCACATGCAGATCGCCTGCGCCGACTGCCACCACACCGTGGCCAGCAACTTCACCATCGAGAGCTGCACGACCGAAGGCTGTCATGACAGCATCAAGACCCGGGGCGAGACCAACTCCGTGTACACCGCCTTCCACACCGGCAAAGACGCCACCAAGAGCTGCGTCGGCTGTCACCGCGAACTGAAGAAAAGCGGCCAGGGCGATGCCCCGCTGGCCTGTAACAGCTGCCACGTCAAATAAGTTTTCACGTCCGCCGCGCGGCCTCCCCGGATCGTATCCAGGGACAGCGTGTTCGCATCAAACCCCGTCACATCCTGGCGGGGTTTGTCGTTTCCACATCCCGGCCTGGCTGTCCGACAAATCCGGCCGAGCTGGAAAATTCCGGTCCTCTGTCCTTCAATCCACAGCCAAATCTGTCCGGAAAAACTAGAATCCCAAAATCTCGGCAACCGATTTTGCTGAGATTGATTTTTTCACGTTGAATTTATTGGCTATAGCTTTTTTGGCGCGATTTTTTCTTGCTTGGAGCCAATTTCGTCAACGCCTTTTCAGAACCTGCACGGGAGGAGAAATGGCACACGGTTTCGAGAAACGAGTCGCCCCGCGCGTTCCACACCACGCCATGATCAGGTATTGTTCCGAGGATCACGATGACTATCGCCTTGGCCGCATGGTCAACCACAGCACCTCGGGCATGTATCTGGAACTCGACTATCCGCCGCCAAAACTTGGCGCCCGACTTCTGATCGAGGTCCTCGACGCGCGGCCGGACACGGACGCGTGGTCGCCCGAAGAGGACCACGACACCATGGAATGCTACTACGCCAGGGTCATCTGGAAGAGAAACCTGGATCACGCCTCCCGCGCGGCATACGGCGTGGGCCTGTGTTACCTCCACCCCCACCAGGGCGATTAGCCCACAGGCTTTCCCCGCGTTTTTGATCAGGCCCGGACCTTCCGGGCCTGATCTCATTTTCAGCGCGCCGCCGACTCGGCCCGAGCGCGGGTCAAATCCTCGAACACGGCCATGGCCGCCGAAGCGCCCTCGCTGACCGCAGTCACGATCTGCTGCACTCCGCCGGTGATGTCCCCGGCGGCATAGAGGCGCGGGATGCTCGTCCGCCCCATGCGGTCCACCTTCAGATAGCCGCCCGGCTCCAGGGCCAAGCCCAGATGGGTCACGGCGTCCACGTTGGGCGCGATGCCGATGGCCAGGAAGACTCCGTGCACGAGAATGTCCTCGACCGCCCTGGTCTTGGTGTCACGGACGCGGATGAATTCGACCATGCTCCCGCCCCCGATCTCCTCCACCACCGTGTTCCAACGCACGGGGATGTTTTCCCGCTGGACCGACTCGATCAGATGGTGTTCGGCGCGGAAGGCGTCCCGACGGTGGATAATGAACACGTCCACACCCAGGTTCCGGAGATGCAGGGCATCGGTCAGAGCCGTGTTGCCGCCGCCGATGACCGCCACGTTCTTGCCCTTGAACACATAGCCATCACAGGACGCGCAGAAGGACACGCCCTTGCCCATGAGGCGGCTTTCGCCAGGGACGCCGAGCTTTTTCCAGGACGCGCCGGCGGCGTAGATCACCGCGTCGGCCACGAAAAGAGCGTCCCGGGTGACGACCTCCAGGTTCCGCCCGACCTTGATTTCCCGCACGTCCTGGCCGGTCAGGACATCCACATAATGCTTGGCCTGCTCATGGATCATGTCCATGAGCATCTTGCCGCCGATATTGACGAATCCAGGGTAGTTCTCCACCGTCGGCGTGACGCTGACCTGGCCGCCAATGATGCCCTTTTCCAGGACAACGGCGTCCAGGCCGGCCCGCTTGGCGTAGATCCCGGCCGTCAAGCCGGCCGGACCGGAACCGATGATGACCAGATCGTGACGATGCGTTTCCGGCTCCCCGGACGCGCCCGTGTCCTGGGCCACGTCATGGGCCGGGCGCAGCATGAGCAGCTGGGCCGCGAAGGCCTGCTCCGATTCCAGCCCCACCGTGGTCAACGTCTCGTCATAGACCGTGTGCGGGATGGAGCCGACGGAATAGCGCTGGGCGTACTCCGGATTTTCGCCGGTCTCGATGCATTCCACGCCGACCAAGTCCGGCCGCTCCACTGCGGCCTTGATGGCGTTGAGGCACTGTCCCGGACAATAAGGACAGGTCGGGCTGACGAAGACCTTGATCCGGCGGGGCTCGTTCAGTTCGGCCAGGAGTTCCTTGGCGGCGGGGGAGAGGTGGCTGTTCGCGGTGGAAACCATCATCAGGGCATGCAAGAAGGCTTGGCCTTCCTCGCCGGCCGGGGCTCCGGTGAAGCGGATCGAATGCTTCTCCGGATCGACAAGCAGGGTCGGAAAATGCTCGACCGCGAAGGCGGTGCTGGCCGCGTCGTCGTCGCGGTGTTCGGTCAGGGTGATCTTGTTCGTGAGGCGGACGATATCGCGCATCAGATTGCGGGCGAATTCCGCGTAGGCCTCGTTGCGTCCGGATTTCGTGAAAAGATGCACCGGAACAACGTCCTTGAATTCAGCCAGATAGGAAGCCAGGGCCGTGCGTTGATCCTCGGGGAGAAACCAGTCCGTCGTCTTGGTCATGGTGCGCCTCCAGTGGTTAGCGTGCGAACTCGGATCAGGATTTCTAACGCCAATCGGCGCTTTGTCAAAGACGCTCCATCTGCGGACGTGACGGATTGGTCACGCTGCGGGCCGTTCCTTGACATCCGGAACGTGAAACGGTTGATGTGGCGTCGAGATTCCGATTCCAATCACAAAGGAGGTTCCCATGTCCGACAAGAACAAGCTGGTGAATATCGAGGATACCCGTCTGGCCTACATGGCCGGGGTGCTGCTCAAGGAAATCGCGGAGGGTCTGTCCCGGCGGGAATTCACGTTCGAAAGCGCCGATGGTCCAGTGACCGTGACCGTGCCCAAGGACGTGGACGTCGAATACTGCGTGGAACAGAAATGCAAGGACGGCGAAAGCAAGACCAAGCTGGAGATCGAGATCAGCTGGAAGTCGGCCTGCGCGGCCAAGGGATGCGCCAAGCAGGACGATTAGGACAAGGCGGGGACCGCCCCGCCTTCCATCGCCCTAAATTCCGCCACCCTAAATTCCGCGCCGCTCCAGGAGCCGGTCGAAAGCGATGTCGATGCGCTCCAGGAGTTCGTCCACAGCGCAGGGCTTGAGCAGGAAATCGTCGGCCCCGGCCCGCATGGCCTCTAGGGCGATGTCCGTGTGGGCGTGTCCGGACAGGATGATCACCCCGAAATCGTTACCGCGCGCGTCCCGCATCCGGCGCAAAACCTCGATGCCCGAGAGATCGGGCATCTTGATGTCCAGGACGACGATGTCCACGGGGTGAGCGCTAAACCACTCCAGCCCCGCCGCGCCGGTCGTGGCCGTGGCCACGTGCAGCTTCTTGCGGCGCAAAAACTTGACCAGGGTGTTCAGAAAATCTTCCTCGTCATCCACGAAGAGCAACTGGCAGGATTCCAAGGCGTCCATGATTTCTCCCCTCACGAATAGGCCGGGCAGGCGATGTCGCCCAGACGCACCGGCGCGTCCCCGGCCGCTTCCACGGTGATTTCGCCCTGACCAAGGGCGATGACCCGCCCCTGGCCGAGATCCCCGCGACGCGGGTGGGTGAAGCGAAAGATGGCTCCAATCACGGCCCGCTCCGGGTCATCCAATTCCACGCCAAGCTCGACCCGCCCGTTCACGGTCTTCAACCGAAAAACCTCGCCGCAGCCGTGCTCGGCCAGAATGGCGCTCCATCTCCGGCCAAGCAGAAAATTTCCCCCGGCGGCCGCCATGCCCGCCATCCCAACGCAGGCCGCCAACCAATAGGCGCGGACGCCGGTCCAACGAAAGATCAAGGAACGGGAATGGGCCTGGCGTTCGGCCGCGCTGGCAAAAACCCGGACCGCGAAGACCAAGGCCGGATTCTGCTTCTCCCCAAATCTATCCCGCACGGAAATCGTGTACTCCCCAGGACGCGGGAAGGCCCCGACCCGGATATGACCCCGCCACATTCCGCCGCCGAACCAATACCCGGTGTAGATCCCTTCCGGGACAAGGCGCACTGAGCCATCCTCGGCATTGCCGTCGATGACGAAATCCTCGATGCGTTCGGTCTTGGGCGGCATGGGGCCGCTCACGGCATAGACCTCGCCCGGAGCAAGCCGCACCTGGGAAGAGCCGAAAATCCCGCTCCGCAGACCGTCAAGAAGCATGAGCAGAGCCACGCTCAGAAAAATCGCGGCCATGACGCCGCTGCCGCGTTGCAGCCGCCAAATGCGCTCGGCCCGTATCATGCCGCGTCTCCGCACGCCGAGTCCACGCTCCGACGCAAGAACCGCTTGCCGACAAATCCCGCGATCAGAATGGGCAGGAGCGATCCGCCGAAGACCTTCAAGAAAACCAGGGTGAATTCCTCGGGAGTCTGGGACGCCAGGTACATGGCGGCGGTCAACGCCCCAAGAACCAGGACGTTGATGGTAAGAACCAGGATCTTGTGCAGCAGGAAAAATTTGTATTCGCTCATGAATGACTCCTCGCATGAGGGCGGGGCGGCCAAGGAGGGTATTTGGCCGCCCCGCGTTCCGTGGGGTGAGGCTTACTTCTTGAAGATATCGGTCTTGCTGATGTTCATGAAGCGCAGGGCCTTGCCTTCTTCCTTGAAATAGACGCGCACTTCATCGCCGGAATCCCAGGTTACGTCCGGCAGGGCGAAGTATTCTTCGGGCACGCTGAAGGTGGCCAACATCTTCTGGCGTCCGGAATAAATCGTGATGGCCTTCTTGTCCTTGTCGACCACGGGGAACTTCTTGGCTTCGTTCTTCTCCTTGTCGAAAACCAGGGGATGCTGCTTGTCGATGTTCTTCTGCACGTCAACGATGGTGATGGGCAGGTTTTCCAGCTCTTTCGTGTTCGGATTGTAAATCCGGATTGTCTTGGCCTCGACATCGAGCTTCATGCGATAGCCGGCCTTGGGATCGGCGCCGCGCTCGGCCGGGTCGACCGGCATGGCGTAGGTATGCGGAGGCATGATGGAATAATCCGGATTCTGGGAATCCATGGCCTTATCTTGAATGACCGTCACGGTCTGCTTTTCCTTGTCGAAACTGATGACCCGGCCTTGATCGACCTTGCCGTATTCATCGCATCCAAGAGCCCCGAAAGTCAGCATCGCGATGGCCAGACCAAGTACTGTGCGTTTGATATGCATGAGTTGTCTCCTTCTTGCGTTGGGCTAGTTGGCGCGCTTCTTCATGGCCAGTTCGTTCTTCGCTCCGGCGACCATGCGGGCAAAGATATACACGGACATCGATGCAACCAAGCCAAGAACCAGAACTGTCGAGGCGTTGTCCAGCAATGCCTTGTAGGCGGGAAGCCACGGCTGCACCAGCTTCAGAAGAATGGAGATCGCACAGCCGACCACGGCCAGACCGAAAGCGATGCGGATGCCGTAGCCCTTGATGTACTTGGTGGCGACCGCGCCGACCTGAGCGCCCATGGCCGCGCCGACCAGCATGATCATGGCCGCGACCAGTTCGGTGCGTCCCTTCCAGGTGTAGGTGGCCGCGCCATACAGACCGGAGATGGCCACTTCGAAAAGATCCGTTCCAACCGCGACGTGGGTCGGACAGCCGATGAGGTAGATCAGGGCGGGCATGCGGATCAGACCGCCGCCGATGCCGAGGATACCAGCCAGCCAGCCCGTGAAGAAGCTCACGCCGATGGGCAGCCACGCGGAGCAGTAGATGCCGGCTTCCTTCAGATGGACCATGGGTGGAATCTTGAACTTGTGCAGCTTGGACGCGAAATCGATACCCTGGACGCTGTCGTCGAGTTTTTCGCCCTTGGCCGCGGCCGCGCGCTCCAATTTCTTCCGCTTGGAGACATCATGGAAGACCATCCAAGCGATTCCGATCAGCAGCGCGATATAGATCCAGCGCACGACCTTCTCGACACTGCCAAGACGTTCCAGCCACATGACCATCTGGGCCCCGGCCTCGAAGCCGACGACCGTGCCGACCAACATGATCAGCCCCAACTTGTAGTCGACGTTGCCAAACTTGCCGTGGCGCATGGTGGAAATGAGCGATTTGCCCGCCATGTGCGCGATGTCGGTGCCAATGGCGAAGGCCATGGGGAAACCGAGAATGTTCAGACCGGGGGTGACCATCCACGCCCCGCCCATTCCGAAAAAGCCGCCGATGATGCCAACGCCGATGCCGAGGATGATCAGACCGGGCCAGAAAATTTTAACGCCAGCGATAGGCATGAGAACATAGAGCCATTCCATATTCATATCTCCTTATGTGTCCGAACGGTTTAGTGACCGGGCAATTCCTTGGACTTCAGATCGATTCCGATATGCGACATGATAATGTCGGCAATGACGCCAAAAACGACGCCCGTCACCGGAATGAGGATGACGGTCAGAACCATGAACTGGAAATGACTTTCGTTATACAGATTGGCCCACCAGGCCATGATACCGTCGAGCTTACGCGTATCGGCGACCAACACGATCGGCGCGCCGCCACCGCCGGCGGCAAAGGCGAAACCCGGACACAACACGATCATCGCCATCAATGACCACCATAATCTGCTCGCTTTCGCTCTCATCTGAACCTCCCTAATGTTTCCATTGCACGGAAGGGCTGCATGCACCTGGAGCCCTTCCCAACCATGACCACCCTCGCTCACCCGAACGAGGCTTCGTTGCGGATTCAAACGTCCTCCTTGCGCAGGGACACAGCCGGAAAAGCAAGCGATGGGCCACTTTATCACGCAAAAATAAAAATCATTATGCTTCAATAAATTAAAAAATAATCTTGCATAATTTTTCCAAAAAAAACATGAATGCGCAAAAGCAACCCAACTCCAACGCACCAAAAACCTTGAGCGGAGGCGCCATGCGCTACTACCATCCCCCCCTTGTCGGGCCCATCGTGAACCTTGGCCGGTCGATCAAGGAGTGGAGCATCACCAAGATCCTACTCATGCTGGGCACGCCCCTGATGGCCGCCGTACTCCTGGCCATGACCTTCACCACCTACCGCATCGCCTCGTACTATTTGAACAAGGCCTACGCCCGAAACGCCCAGACCAGGACCCTGGCCCAGGCCAACGAATTGAGAAAGTTCCTGCTCGACGCCCGCCACGAAATCCAATTCCTGGCCCGATCCAGCCCGAATCCGGAATCCATCCGCCGCTATCTGAGCGGCAAGCCAATGGCGCAACGCAACCGTTATCGCGAAATCGCCTTTCACGGCCACGTTCCGGAGAGCAATTTCGTGCTGCTGAACACGGGAGATCAAATCTGGAGATTGCCGGCTGACCAGGCGGCCGGGACGAAGTTCGGGGTATTCTCGCGTCAGGAGCGAAACGGGGAGGCGATGACTGATTTCGTGCAGATCGAGCAGCCGACCCAGGCCTATTACGCCTCGGTCCCCTACCGGGGCACGACCCAGAACATGGAATTTTCCGTGATCCGGATGACGGCCAAGGCTTTCGACGAGGAAGGGCGGCCCAGCGGAACGCTGACCCTCTCCATGGACCTGGCGGAGATGCAAAAGATCATGACCGTGTACGCCTCGACCCAGTCTCCCCTGTATATCTTTCCGCAGGAAAAGGAGCGGGCGCGCAGCTTCTTCTTCGACGCCTCGGGCTGGCTGCTCTTCGAATCCGGACAGCCGGACACGCAACGCAAGGATTTGTCCGTGGACACATTGCGCAGCGGACTTCAGGGCGACATTGGCCGCCCTGGATTCGATTCCGCCTTCCGTCCCAGCCCGCAACATGAAAAATTCTGGACCATGGTCACGGCCGTGCAAGCGGGAAAAACGGGTCAGTTGGCATTGGGATCGCTCTTCAACAATCCGGCAAGCCCCGAGGAAGACCTCTTCCTCAACTATGCCCCCATCGTCTTTTCCGAGGACCCCGGCGCGAGCCCGACCATTGTCGGCGGCATCGGCTGCATGGACACCAGCTTCATGTTCAAGTCCGCCACCTACGAGGTGACCATGGCCCTGTCCGTGTCCATGCTCGGAGCCATCATCCTGAGCATGGGAGCCTTCTTCTACCTCAACCGGCGAATCAGTCACCCGCTCCGCCTGCTCGGCGCGGCCGTGGAAAAACGGGCCCTGGGCGACGAGACCACGCATTTGGAGATCGCGCCCCTGCCCAAGGAATTGCGCCATATTCAGCACACCATCAACGTCCTGCTCCTCCAACTTCAAGCCGCCAAGAACGAGGCCAGCATCCGCCAGGGCATGATCATGGACGAACTGCACCGCCAGCCGGTCTGCCTGGACGAGTTGATCACCCTGAACCGGATGCTCGATCAAAACCAGGTCAACGAGCCTCTTTGCGGAATTGTCGGAGGAAGTCAGGCGGTGCGCAATTTGCGCGGCATGATTCAAAAGGCGGGGCACGTCATGGCCGACGTGCTCATCATCGGCGAAACGGGAACGGGCAAGGAGCTGGCGGCCGAGGCCATCCACCGCAGCAGCAGCCGCGCCAGCGGACCGTTCATTTCCATCAATTGCGGCGCGCTGGACGAGAACCTACTCCTCGACGCCCTCTTCGGCCACGTCAAGGGAGCCTTTTCCGAGGCCAAGACCGACCGCAAGGGCGCGTTCCAGGCCGCGTCCGGCGGCACCCTGCATCTGGACGAAATCGGCAACGCCTCGCCCAAGGTCCAGCAAGCCCTGCTGCGGGCCCTATCCGTGCGCCACATCCGCCCCCTGGGCAGCGACCAGGACATCCCCTTCGACGCCCGGATCATCGCCGCGACCAACGTCGATCTGCTGGAATGCGCCAAAAACGGAACCTTCCGGGAAGACCTCTATTACCGCCTGGCCGTCATCACCATCAGCACCCCGCCCCTGCGCCAACGCAAGGAGGACCTGCCGGCCCTGGTCCGTTTCTTCCTCCAGGACACCGCCACGGCCCAGAAAAAGAAAAGCATCGAGCTGAGCCGGGGCGCCTTGGACAAGATCCTGCAATATGACTGGCCAGGCAACATCCGCGAACTCAAAAACAGCATCACCAGATCCGTGACCTTCGCCGAGGGTGAGATCCTCCTGGCCGAGCACCTCCACCTCGGCATTGGCGTCGAAGCGCCCACGGCCGATGAAGTCGCCCCGCTGCCCCTGGTCGCGCCCCTGCCCACGACTATCGAGCCCCCGGCCGAGACGGCGGAAGCTCCCGCGCCGCGAACGCCGCGCGCCGCGCCAGGCGTTCCGGCATCGGAAATGGCGGCCCTCAACCCCCGCCAAAAAAAGGCCTGGCCCGCGATCCTCGCCGCCGGTGGCACGAACCGTGCTTCATATCAGGACATTCTCGGGGAGGAGATTTCCGTGCGAACCGCGCAATACGACTTGCAGGACTTGGTCAACAAGGGTCTCTTGACCAAATCCGGCAAGGGGCCGTCGCTCAAGTATATCGTGGCGCCACTCCCCTGACCCTCAACAGGCGGGACGGATCATGGGGTTGCGAGACTGGCTGGAGGCCATCGTGCCCAAAAGGCGACACGATCAGGAGCATGTGCTGAAATCCTTTCGCACTCAATATGCGCACTTCAAGGACCTGCTCCTGTCCAACGCCGAACTCGGCAACATCATGGCCGAAATCGACGAGAAACTGCGCGGCTCGGCCTTGTTCGGCATGAACGAGGTCCGGGCCCTGGCCACGCGCGGCGTGTTCCACGCCATGCGCATGGTCACGGCCCTGAACGCCATTTCCGGAGACCGCTACGCCGTCCTGCCGGAGATGGTGACCCACATCAACGCGCGCATCGCCTCGGTCCTGGACAGCGCTCCCCAACCGGAGATCCGGGAACTGACCTACCCCCTGGCCGAAGTAACCCGCGCCCTGGTCGATATTGTTGGAGGGAAATGCGCAAACCTCGGCGAAATGCGCAACAGCGCGCATCTCCCCGTGCCCCAAGGTTTCGCCATCACCACGGCCGCCTACAACCGCTTTCTCAATTCCAAGGGCTTGCGTGACGAAATCCTCAAAATTCTGCGTGACGCCAAACCGGACGATCCTGCCAGCATCGTGTCCGTGTCCGCGGCCATTTTTCGGACCATCGCACAGACCCCGGCGCCGGACTCCGTGCGGGACGCCCTGCTGGCGGCCTGGGACGCGACCTTCGAGCAGCCACTGACCGCGCGGGCGGCCCTGCGCTCCAGCGCCATCAGCGAGGACGGCATCCTGTCCTTTTCCGGCCAGTACCGGACCATTCTCGGAGTGAAGCGGGACGCCCTGCCCGATGCCTTTCGAGAGGTCCTGGCCAGCCTGTTCTCGCCCCGGGCCATCACCTACCGCATCCACCACGGCGTGCCCTTCGAACAGTGCGCCATGGGCATGGCCTGCATCGAGATGGTCGACTCCGTGGCCAGCGGCATCATTTTTTCCCGGCATCCGGTGGATCCCCTGTCCGACGAAATGGTCTTGAACTCCATCTGGGGCCTGGGGGCCTACGCCGTGGACGGGATCATCGAACCGGACACGTGGCGCATCAAGCCGGGCCCACCGCCGCGCATCACCGCGACGCATGTCGCCGACAAGCGGGTCCGTCTGGTCTCGGACGAAAGCGGCAAGCACGAAGAAGTCGTGCCCGAGGACTTGCGGCGCGCGCCGTCCCTCGCGTCGGACCAAATCCTGGAATTGGCGGCCATGGCCGCGAAACTGGACGCTCATTACCGCCATCCCCAGGATGTCGAATGGGCCCTGGACAAAAACGGGCGCATCATGGTCCTGCAAAGCCGGCCCATGCGTCTGGCCAGCGCCCAGCACGAAGGACTTGGACCGGAGGCCGCGCCCGACGCTGAACTGCTCGTCGAGGGCGCGGACGTCGCCTGCGCCGGCATTGGCTCCGGCCCCGCCGTTCTGGCCGACGATCTGGACGACCTGTCCGCCTTCCCCGAGGGCGGCGTCCTGGTCGCGCCCCATTCCCTGCCCAACTACGTCCTGGTCATGAACCGGGCCCAGGCCATCGTGACCGAGGCCGGCAGCATCACCGGGCACATGGCCTCCCTGGCGCGGGAATTCAACGTGCCGACCATTCTCAACGCCCGCCACGCCACGGAGCGCGTCACGTCCGGTCAAATCCTGACCGTGGACGCCATCACCGGCCGGGTCTACGCGGACCAAGTTCCAGAATTGCTGGCCCTCAAATCTCGGCGCGGCGTGACCATCGCCGACACTCCGGTCCATGCCGCGTTGCGTCAGGTCGCGGACCAGATCATCCCACTGCACCTGCTCGACCCCAAGTCCGCCCTGTTCCGCCCTGAATCCTGCACGACCCTGCACGATGTCATGCGCTTCGTGCACGAACGCTGCTACACGGAAATGTTCCGCATCAGCGACCGCGCGTCCGAGGCGGGCTCGGTCTCGACCCAGCTCAAGGCCAAGTTACCCATCGATCTGCACATCATCGACCTGGGCGGGGCCTTGCGGGACGTGGACGGCCCGTATGTCTATCCGGAGCAGATCGCCTCGACGCCCCTGGCCGCCCTGTTGGCCGGCATGCTCCGCCCGGACGTGCTCGAACGCGGCCCCCGGCCCGTGGACATGGGCGGATTCCTTGCGGTCATGTCCCAGCACATGCTCGAACCACCCACGGCCCAGGCTCAGCGCTTCGGAGACCGCAGCTACTGCATCGCCTCGGACAAGTATCTCAACTTCAGTTCCCGCGTCGGCTACCACTACAGCGTCATCGACGCCTATTGCGGCCAGACCATGGCCAAGAACTACATCACCTTCCACTTCAAGGGCGGCGCGGCCGACGAGGTCCGCCGCGAACGGCGGGTGCGCTGCATCGCCGAAATCCTGCGCCGGCTCGGCTTCACGACCGAGGTCCGTGGCGACATGACCCAGGCCAGATTCCAGAAATATTCCCAGGACGAAACCCGGTCCCGCCTGGATCAGCTCGGGCGGCTGCTCATCGTCACCCGCCAGATGGACATGCTCATGACCACGGAAAACGCGATCCAGGTCATGGCCGATAACTTCATGACCGAAAACTATCATTGATTCCGCCTGGATTTTCGCGTGCGACGCCACGCCGCATCCCACTGCCCACGGCGCGCCCGCTTCAGCCCCGGCCAAGGGCAAGATGGGAAATAAACCCAAAATCTGGGAATTTCGCCCAGATCTTCATTCCGAAATGACCAGGAAAAGGGGACGCCGGCCTATCGACAGTTTTCCGCCCTATCCATAGATAATCTATCGCTCTTTTCCTGAGATACCCCCGTGATTCGCCCCGCCGTCCAGCCCGTCCGGCTCCAGGCCTCCACGCGGATCGACCCGCCACGCACGGCGCAACCCAAATTTTTTCAACGGAGACCACCATGTTCCAATGGCCCAAAACCAATGATGTTCTTGGCACCGTCAACCGCGGCAACCCGGCCGAATCCGGCCTGTGCACCCTGTGCCGCTCGGACTGCGCCG
>CAYLNA010000002.1:0-38827 GCA_964384665.1 uncultured Desulfovibrionaceae bacterium
TCCAGCACTGGTAATAGTGGGGCACGCGCATGGACCGGCCGGGGATGAGTTCGATCAGTTCGCCGCGCGCCAGGTGCGGTTCGGCCAGGATGCGCGTGACCATGCCATGGGCCGCGCCGCGCAGGATGAGGCCCTTGAAGCTGATGTTGGACGGCATGACGTGCATGGGCGGGTGCAGATCCTCGCCGAAGCACTGGCGCAGAAAGGCGTGCTGCAGGGCGTCCTTGTGGTTGAAGATGACCATGGGCGCGCGGCCGGCGGCCTCGCGGGTCAGGCCGTGCGGGCAGTGGCGGTCGCGGTAGGCCGGAGTGGCCACGCAGACATAGTCCATGTCGCCCAGATCGTGGGTGACCAGCCCCTGAAAGCTGGCCGGGGTGGAGGTGATGGCCCCCTGCACCGCGCCGGAGCGCAGATAGCCGTGGGTCACGGACTGATCGTCCACGATGAGGTCCAGGAGCACCTTCGTTTCGGTCAGAATCTCGTCCATGCTGTCCAGAAACCAGGTGTCCAGGCTGTCGGCGTTGACGGCCAGGGTCACGGTCTCGAAACTGCCGCTTTCGTCCGGCGACAGTTCCTCGAACAGGGACCGCTCCAGATCGGCCAGCTGGCGGTAATGGCGCAGCACGGCCATGCCCGCCGGCGTGGGTCGGACCGGAACCGAGCGCACCACGAGCATGCGGCCGATGCGTTCTTCCAGCTGGCGGATGCGCTGGGACACGGCGGATTGGGTCAGGAACAGGACGCGGGCGGCCTTGTCGAAACTTTCTTCGGTGATGACGGCGGCCAGGGCTTCCAGATGTTTGGCGTCGATCATAAGAAATTTTTATCGTCCTATAAAATTATTCGTTTTCCTTATTTTTCACCCTCTCGTATCTCCATGCGGACCAACACACAAGGAGACACGTCATGATCACCACCGCATATCTGCAAGGCCTGGGCACGGGCGCCGGGCTCATCATCGCCATCGGGGCCCAGAACGCCTTTGTCCTGACCCAGAGTCTGGCCCGCAACCATCATCTGCTCGTGGTTTTGGTCTGCGCCGCGAGCGACATCCTGCTTATCGCCCTGGGCTTGGCCGGAATGGGCGCGGCCCTGCAGGCAAACGACGCCTTCCTGGCCGGCGCGACCTGGCTCGGGGCGGGATTTTTGTTCTGGTATGGCCTGCGTTCTTTCCGTTCGGCTCTGGTCTCCGGGAGCCTCGAACCGGGGGCGCGGGCGCGCATGAGTCTGGGCGCGACCTTGGTGGCGACCCTGGCCGTGACCTACCTCAATCCGCACGTCTATCTGGACACGGTTCTGCTTCTGGGCTCCATCGGCGGGCGCTATCCCGCGCCGGAGCGGCTGCTTTTCGGGGCCGGAGCGGCCACGGCCTCGTGCCTGTGGTTTTTGGTCCTGGGCCTGGGCGCGCCGCTCCTGGCCCCGCTGTTTCGTCACCCCAGGGCCTGGGCCGTGCTCGACGTGCTGGTCGGGTTGACCATGTGGGGCGTGGCCGCGTCCCTGGTGATTCCGGCCCTGGCCTGAGGCTTTACCCCGGCGCGGGCGGCGGCTATCAGTTCCGCCAACGGAGGAACTGATGGCCAAAAACTACGACCCGCGCATGCACACGGCGGAACACATCCTGAATCAGACCATGGACCGCCTTTTCGCCTGCGGCCGGTGCTTTTCCGCCCACGTCAACCCGGACAAGGCCAAGTGCGACTATCATTTTGACCGCGACCTGACCGAGGCCGAAGCCCGCGACGTGGAAGCCCGGATCAACGCCGTCATCGCGGCCGATGTGCCGGTCACGGCCGAGGCCATGCCCCGGTCCGAGGCCGAGGCGCTCTTCAACCTGACCCGCCTGCCCGAGGACGCCGCCGACACCCTGCGCATCATCCGTATCGGCGACTACGACGCCTGCCCGTGCATCGGCGAGCATGTCGAGCGCACCGGTGTGCTCGGTGCCTTCCGCCTGACCACGCACTCCTTTGAAAACGGCGTGCTGCGACTGCGTTTCAAACTGGCCAAGTCCGCCTGATCATGACCAGCCTGCCCGCCCATGGCGGCGACATCCGGGCCGCGGCCCAGGCCTTGGGCTGCGCACCGGAGGAGATTCTGGACTTCTCGGCCAACATCAATCCGCTCGGTCCGCCGGCGTGGCTGCGGCCCGTGGTGGCCCGCGCCCTGACCGGGGCCGCGCACTATCCCGAGCCACGGGCCGAGAGCCTGCGCCGGGCGGCGGCTGAGCGCTTTGGGCTGGACATGTCCGAAGTGGTCGCGGGCAACGGCTCGTCCGAGCTGCTTTTTGCCCTGCCGCGCGTGGCCTGGGCGCGCGGGCTGCGCCGGGCCGTGCTGCCCGTGCCCTGTTATGGGGATTACGGCCGGGCCTGCACCGTGGCCGGCCTTGCGGTGGAAACTTTGGGGCTGCGGCCCGAGGCCGGTTTTGCCCTGGACTGGGACACCCTGGCCGCCCGATTGCGGGAACCGGCCCTGGTCATCCTCGGTCAGCCCGGCAACCCGGCCGGCAACCTGCTCGATCCGGCGCAAATTCTGGCCCTGGCCGAGAATCATGGGGACAGTTTTTTTCTCGTGGACGAGGCCTTTGCCGATTTTATTCCGGATCTGGCCCGTCTGGGCCGGACCCTTCGACCCAATGTGTTCGTGCTCCATTCCCTGACCAAGTTTTACGCCCTGCCCGGCCTGCGCCTGGGGCTGGGCTATGGCCCGGCCGAGGTCTGCGCGGCCGTGGCCGATCTGTTGCCGGATTGGAGCGTGAACACCCTGGCCCAGGCCGTGGGCGAGGCGGCCCTGGCGGACCGGGACTATGCCGCGCGGACCGTGGCCGCCGTGGCCGAACTGCGGGTCGGGCTGCACGCGGGCTTGGAAGAGCTTGGCCTGCGAGTGTGGCCGGGCCGCGCCAATTATCTGCTCTGCCGCCACGCGACCATGACCGCCGCCGAGCTGCGCGCGCGGCTCCGTGAACGGCGCATCCTGATCCGCGACTGCGCCAATTACGCGGGCTTGGACCCACAATTCTTCCGCGTGGCCGTGCGATCGGCTATGGACAACGCCCGCCTGCTGGCCGCCCTGGCCGAGGTTCTGGCTCCGGCCCGGCCCCGCCCGGTTCAGCTCCATTCATCCCAGTCCCGGCGCACCCCGGCCATCATGCTGCAAGGCCTGTCCTCCAACGCGGGCAAGTCGGTCCTGACCGCCGCCCTGTGCCGGATTTTTCTGCAGGACGGCTTGAGCGTGGCTCCGTTCAAGGCCCAGAACATGTCGCTCAATTCCTTTGTCACCAAAAATGGCGGGGAAATGGGCCGGGCCCAGGTGTTGCAGGCCCAGGCCTGCCGCCTGGAGCCGGACGTGCGCATGAATCCGGTGCTCCTGAAGCCCAATTCCGCCACCGGCTCCCAGGTCATCGTGCTCGGTAAGCCCGTGGCCAACATGAGCGTGGGCCAGTACATTCGCTACAAACCCGAGGTTTTTTCAACCATCACCCAGGCGTACGATGAACTGGCGGCTTCGACCCAGGTCATGGTGCTGGAAGGGGCGGGGAGCCCGGCCGAGGTCAACCTCAAGGCCCACGATGTCGTCAACATGGCCATGGCTCGGCACGCCCAGGCCCGCGTGCTGCTGGCCGGAGACATCGACCGGGGTGGGGTGTTCGCCTCGTTCGTCGGGACCATGGAAGTCATGGAGGAGTGGGAGCGGGCCATGGTGGCCGGATTTGTCATCAACCGCTTCCGGGGCAAACAGGATCTGCTGGGCGACGCCATCGACTATGTGCGCCGCTTCACTGGCGTGGACACCCTGGGCGTGGTGCCCTACCTGACCAATCTGGGCCTGCCCGAGGAAGATTCGGTCAGCTTCAAGGAGGCGCGGACGGCGCGGGGCAGCGGCGAGCTTGTCATTGCGGCCGTGGACCTGCCGCACATCTCGAATTTTACGGACCTGGACGCCCTGGGGCTGGAGCCCGACGTGGAGCTGCGCATCGCGCGCGACCCCAGGGATCTGGACGGGGCCGACGCCATCATTCTGCCCGGCTCGCGCAATGTGTTCACGGATTTGGAATATCTGTGGAGTTCCGGTCTGGCCCAGGCCGTGCTGGCCAGTCCGGCCGAGGTCGTCGGCATCTGCGGGGGCCTGCAGATGCTGGGCGTCGAGATCGCAGACCCGGCCGGCATCGAGAGCGCCGACCGCGTGGCCCGGCCCTTGGGCCTTTTGCCCCTGGCCACGGAGATGGCCGTGGACAAGGTGCTCCGCCAAGCCCTGGCCGTGTTCCTGCCCACGGGCGAGGACGTGCGCGGCTATGAAATCCACCACGGCCGGACCGAAGCCCACGCCGGGCAGATCCAACCGGTCATGACCAGGGCCGATGGCGCGGTCATCGGCTGGGGCCGCCCGGACGGCGTGGTCTGGGGCACGTACCTGCACGGCGTGTTCGACGCCGACCTCTTCCGGCGCGCCTTTCTGGACCGCTTGCGGACGCGCAAGGGGTTGGCCCCCCTGGGCGCGGTCCAGGTCGTCCATGACGTGGACGCCGCCCTGGACCGTCTGGCCGATGTGGTCCGGGCCAGCCTGGATATGGAGCGGATGTATCGCCTGCTGAACTGAGTTAGTCCTCGTCCGCCATCACCCGCACCCAGGTTTCGTAGTAGGGCGCGCCGCGCCCGACAGTGCTGGGCGTGTCGGGTGTCAGCCGGTTCAGGCCATGACCGGCCTTGAGCCAGCCGCCGCGTTCCCCGACCAGAATGTCCCGCCGCTGTCCGGCCCTAATCTTGAGCCGGGCCCGGAGCCGGCCGGTCCGGCTTTCCACCCGCACCACGTCCCCGTCATGCAGATGCAGCCTGTCCGCTTCGTCCTGGGCCAGGATGACCTCGGGCCGCGCGGCGTGTTCGGCCAGGGTGCGCTCGGAGCAGATGAAATCATGGGGGGCGATGGTCAGGAGGCGATAGGGATAGCGCGGATCGGTCTGGGTCAGGACATCGGGGTCAAACTCCGTCAGAAACCGGAATTTGCCCGAGGGCGTGGGAAAACGCTTGTCCGCGTAGGGGACCATGGGCGCGTTCAGGCGGATGGCCCCCTGGCGCAGGGTGCCCAGGTCGCACCCCTGGATCCAGATGGGGGCGCAGATGGCGCGCAGCCAGTCGTCCTCGGGGCGCTGGAAGCGGGCGGCAAAGGGGAAGCGTCCGGCCAGGTCGTGGAACATGCGGAACTCGCTGCGACACTGTCCTACCGGGGCGATGGCCGCATTGACCGGGCCGACATAATTATGGCCGTAGCTGGCCATGACGTCGGTCTCCTCCAGAAAGGTCGTGGCCGGCAGAAAGACATGGGCCAGGTCGGCCGTGTCGTCCAGGAAATGTCCGGAATAGGCCACGAATTCGGCTTGGCGGAAGGCTTCGGTCATGGTCGCCGTGTGCGGGGCCATGCAGACCGGGTTGGCCGCCGTGACCATGATCATGCGTATTTCCGGATCGCGGGCGGCCAGGATTTCCGCGCCCAGGCGGGGCAGGAGCAGGGTCCGGCGCGGCGGGTTCAATCCGTCGCCCCAGAACTCGGGAGCATAAGGACCGTATTCCTCGAAGCCCTGACTCACACCGCCGCCGGGCGCGCCGATGACGCCGCCGATGGCCCCCAGGGCGTCAATGGCCCGGATGGCCAGATGGGCGTCCACGTGGCGGTGCAGACCCCAGCCGAGCAGGATGGACGTGGGCTGGCGCCGGATGAGCAGGTCGGCCAGGGCCGCAATATCGTCCGGGGGTACGTCGCAGCGCGCGGCCAAGTCTTCCACGGAAAACCCGGCCAGGATGGCCAGATATTCCTCGACGCCTTCGGCATGATTGGCCAGAAATGCGCGGTCCTCGGCTCCGGCGGCCAGGATCAATTTGGCCGCGGCCATGGCCAGGAAGGCGTCGCTGCCGGGCCGGGGCGCGATATGGATGTCGGCCAGTCCCACGGATTTGGTCGGAACCGGATCGACGAGCACGACCCGGCCGCCTCGCCCGCGAATGTCGCGGATGATGGGCGCGAGGCTGACATTGGTCGAGGCCGGGTTGCGGCCCCACAGGATCATGGACCGACTGTGCAGATGGTCCAGGGGATCGTGGGAGATGCGCGTCCCGAAATCGAGATTCTGGGCGGCCTGGCCCGTGCCGCCGCACAGGGAGCCTACGGGCGTGGTCACCCCGCCCAGGAGGTTGAAGAAATACCGATTCAGGAGTTTTAAGGCCGTGCGTTCGCCGTAGCCCTGATGGTAGAGAATGGCCTCGGTTCCGGACTCGGCCGTGATGCGCTGGATGCGGGCGGCGACGACGTCGAGCGCTTCCTCCCAGGAGGCGGTTCGCCACGGGTCGGTTCGGTGGGCGCGGAGCAGCGGGGTGGTGACGCGTTCCGGACTGTAGACCCGCCGCGCGTAGCGGGCCGCCTTGACGCAGGTCCGGCCCCTGGTCAGCGGATGGCGCGGGTCTCCGGCCAGTTTGACCAACCGCCCGTCCCGGACCGTGGCGATCAGGCCGCAGGTGTTGGGACAATCCCGCGTGCAGGTGGTGATGATGTGTTGTTCGGACATGGGTGACTCCCTGGAGCGGCGCGCCACGCGCCGGAATTTGCCCGAATACGCCCTGATTCTTTGCAACTGTCAAGAATCATGGATAATTCTACAAAATTGAAGGCGAATCGGTTTGCCCCGCCGTCTTGACAGGTTCATGCCCGTCGTGCTCCCCGTTGCATCCATGACCGACCATCCGTCCCGTCCCGTGCGCGGCCGTCTGGCCCCAAGCCCCACCGGGTATCTACATCTGGGCAATGCCTGGGCCTTTCTGCTGTGCTGGCTGGGCGTGCGCGCGGCCGGCGGGCGGCTGGTGCTGCGTATGGAAGACATTGATCCGGACCGCTCCCGGCCGGAATACGTCGCCGCCATTCAGCGCGACCTGGCCTGGCTGGGTCTGGACTGGGACGAAGGCCCGGACACGGGCGGGGCGTTTGGGCCGTACACCCAGAGCCGGCGGCTTGGCCGCTACGCCGAGGTCATCGAGCACCTGACCCGCCAGGGCCACACCTATCCCTGCTACTGCACGCGCAAGGAACTCAAATCCATGGCTTCGGCTCCCCATGCCGAGGACGTGGGGCCGATCTATCCGGGGACCTGTCTGGTCCTGAGCGCCCAGGAACGCGCGGCGCGTGAGACGCAGGGCCGCAAGGCAGCCCTGCGTCTGCATGGCGGCGCGGACTCGGTTTTTCGGGATCTGATTCAGGGCGAAGTGCGCTTCGGGTGGATGGAATGCGGCGGGGATTTTCCGCTGCGCCGCTCGGATGGCGTGGTCTCGTATCAGCTGGCCGTGGCCGTGGACGACCTGGACCAGAACATTTCCCTGGTTGTGCGCGGGGCGGACATCCTGCCCAGCACGCCGCGCCAGATTCTGCTTTTCCGTCTTCTGGGCGGCATTCCACCGGACTACGCCCACGCGCCCCTGCTCCTGGATCATCAGGGTCAGCGTCTGGCCAAGCGCCACCAAGCCCTGGAGCTGCGCGCCTTGCGCGACCAGGGCGTCGATCCCCGCGCCATTGTCGGCTATCTCGCCCACCTTGCCGGGCTTTTGCCCTGCCCTTCGCCCGCCGCGCCGGCGGAACTTCTTCCGTTTTTTGCTTGGGATCGCCTGCCGCGCGGTCCGGTCAGCCTGCCGGAGAGCTTCGAAGCCGCGCTGCAATTCGTGTCCTGAATGTGGGGCTCCGCCCCACGCCCCGCAAGGGGCTCAGCCCCTTGACCCGTGAAAGGGGTGCAGGGGACGAGTCCCCTGCCCGCCGGAGGCATTCGTGCTTGGTTTGATGCGGGGCTCATTGACCCGACTGATGCGCAATCTTACTGTTCTCGGTGATTGGCCGAATCGCAGAGCCACGAGACGGCAGCCTGCCGCTCGCTGTCTGCGTCAACCACGGGGAGTCTCGCACCATGAAGATGAAACCCAACATGACCCGCCGTACCTTTCTGACCGCCGCCGCCAGCACGGTCGTCGGCATTGGCCTTCCCGGTACGTTCATGACTCTGAGTCCGTCCGCGCAACAGGCCGTGGCCGCCGAACTGAGGCCGGATGGCAAACCGCGCATTCCTCCCGGTCAGACGGCTGTCCAAAGAATCCAGGATATGGGCGGAACGCCTGGTTTCGCCACGACGAACGACTGGAAACTGCGCATTCACGGCGAGGTCGAGCAGCCCGTCGAGCTTTCTTTCAAGGACTTCATGCGCTTGGAACAGGCCAACGTAACCTGCGATATCCACTGCGTGACCGGGTGGACGCTTCTTGATTCCGTTTGGACTGGTGTGCGCGTCGCCACGCTGCTTGAGTTGGCCACGCCGACCCCGGGCGCGGGATTCATCGTCTTCGAATGCGCAAACGGCTACACCACCAGCATTCCACTTCAAGACACGAGAAATCCGAACGTCATTCTGGCGCACAGTTTCCATGGCAACCCTCTGCCCAGGGAAAACGGCGCGCCCGTGCGCAGCCTGGTGCCGGACCGCTATTTCTACAAGAGCGGAAAATGGCTGGAAGGCATCAAGATTGTCACCCGCGACGAATTGGGTTTCTGGGAAACGCGAGGCTACAGCAATTCCGCCGATCCGTGGCTGGAAGAACGGTACTCCTGAACAGGGGGGCGAAAAGGCGGGCGTTTCCCACTTCCGCTTCAAAATTGGACGAAAAAACGCGCGTGGATTGTGTCCGCGCGCGTTTTGTATTTCTGTCTCGACCCTGTGCCCGTTGTTTCAGCGATTTTTTTCCAGCCGGTCCAGCAGGCGCAGGAAACCGTCGAGGATGGTCAGGGGATGGGGCGGGCAGCCGGGAATGAAGAGGTCGAGGGGCACGATGTTTCCGGCCCCGCCGTTGTGCTGGTCGTGGCCGAGGAACGGCCCGCCGCTGATGGCGCAGGCCCCGACGGCGATGGCCAGACGCGGTTCGGGCACGGCGGCCCAGGTTTTTTGCAGGGCCAGTTCCATGCCCTTGGTCACGGGGCCGGTGACGAGCACGCCGTCGGCGTGACGGGGCGAGGCCACGTACTGGATGCCGAAGCGGCCCAGGTCCCAGCCGATGGTCCCGAGCACGTTGATGTCCGCCTCGCAGGCGTTGCACCCGCCGGCGCTGACCTGGCGCAGGCGCAGGGAGCGGCCGAAGAGGCGGAGCATTTTTTTGTCCAGGGCCTCGGCCAGACGCAGTTCCTGCTGGTCCGGGGTCAGGACGAGGTCCTCGCGGCGTCGGGTGGCCAGACGGTGGTCATTGGTGCGCTGGATGGCGTCGTGGGGGCAGGTCGTGATGCAGTCCCCGCAGAACAGGCAGCGGCCCAGGTCCAGGCGGAGCTGGCCGTTGTCCTTGGAAATGGCCTGGCTGGGGCAGGTTTCGACGCAGAGGGCGCAGTCCGGCGCGCAGCGCGCGCTGTCCAGGCGCAAGGCCCCGCCGTGACGGTCGGGCAGGGCCGGGGCCGGGCCGTGGGGAAAGGGCATGGTCATGCAGCCGCGTTTGAGCCGGTTGGCCAGGGTATCGAAGATATACATGCGCTCCCCCTAGAGATCGAAGCCGCAGTAGGACAGGCTGAAGCTTTTGTTGCAGATCGGGAAATCCGAAATGGCCGTGCCGCGCAGGGCCAGGGCCAGGCCGCTCCAGTTGTGGAAGGACGGGTCCGTGATCTTGTAGCGGCGGAAGCGGCCGCTGGCGTCGGTCAGGGCCACGTGGCAGACCTCGCCACGCCAGCCTTCGACCAGGGCCACGGCCAGAGCCTTGGGCTGGGGCGGTTGAACGTGGGTCAGGATGTCCCCGTCCACGGCGTTGTCGAGTTGTTCCAGCAGGTAGCGGCCGGAGCGCTGGATTTCCAGGGAGCGGACCCTGGCCCTGGCGAAGACGTCGCCGCTGGGCCAGACCGCCACCGGAGTCTGGGAAAATCGGTGCCACCCGGCCGGGTGGTCGAAGCGGACATCCCGAACCAGGCCGCAGGCCCGTCCGGCCGGACCGACCAAGCCGATGTCCGCAGCCTGGGGCGTGTGCACGACGCCGACGTTGCGGAAGCGAACCCGGACCGAGGCCGCGTCCCAGAACCAGAACATGGCCTGGTCCACGTCGTCGAGATGGGTGTGCAATCGGGCCGTGAGGGTTTCCAGACGCTCGGGTTCCAGATCGTGGCGGCAGCCGCCGGGCCGAATCAGCCCCCGGCCGAAGCGGTTGCCGCACATCAGCGCGGTCAGGTTCAGGAAATCTCCCCGGATTTTGCCGCAGGCGGCGGAGGTCGGCAAAAAGGCCACGTCTCCGGCCAGGGCTCCGATGTCGCCGGTATGGTTGGCCAGCCGCTCCAGCTCCAGGGCCAGGGCGCGCAGCCACTGGGCGCGCAGCGGGGCCTCGGCTCCGCCCAGCGCTTCCATGACCGTGGCGTGGGCCGTGGCGTGGGCGATGGTCGTGTCGCCGGCCACGGTTTCCATCTGACTCATGGTCGCGCGGTGCGGACCGCCGGCGAGATGTTCCTCGATGCCCCGGTGCTGGTAGCCCAGGGCGATTTCCAGGTGCAGGACCTCCTCGCCCCGGCACTGGAAGCGAAAATGTCCCGGCTCGATGACCCCGGCATGGACCGGGCCCACGGCGACTTCGTGGATTTCGCCGCCATCGACCCGGAAAAAGGGCGCGTTGGCCGGGGCCGGGCCGTTGGCGTGGCGCACGGGCTTGATCCAGGGATGGCCAGTGGGGACCAGACCATGCTGTTCCCAGACTTCGCGCTCAAAGAGGTGGGCCTGGGGGTATCTGGGGGTCAGGGAGGGATAGGAGCCGCTGATGGGCTCGCTTCGGGCCACGCCGAGGATGCTTTCGGCATCCATGGCCAGGACCGCGACCAGAATGGTTTCGTCCCGCTCCGGAACTCCGAACCAGGAGCAGATCCGCGCTCCGCGATCCAGAAGCTCGCCCGTGACCCGGACCAGTTTGGTGATGGAAAAAACCGGGACCGAGGCCCAGGAGATGCGCGACGCGTTGGGAAAGCTGAAAAAGGGAGCGAGTGTGTTCATGGCTGTGCGACGAGTTGGAGGACGGCGGCGGACCAGGCGTCTTTGAGGACTTCCGGCGTGAAAAGCCCCAGCCAGAGGGAGGCCGCGAGCAGGGTCAGGGGCGGCAGGATCAAACCGACGCTTTCCGTGATCCGTCCGGGAGCGTTTTTGCGCGCGCGCGGCCGGCCGTCGACCACGGCGAAAACGATGCGGGACAGCCCCAGAAAGGCCAGAAGCAGACAGAACAGGAACAGTCCCATGGCCCATCCCTGACCCGCGCCAAAGCCGGCGCGCAGGACGAGGAGTTCGCTGAAAAAGGGCGCGAAGGGCGGGCAGGCCGTGATGGCGAACATGCCGGCCACGAAGATGGCGGCGGACTTGGGCATGAGATGGGACATGCCCCGGACGTCGTCCAGGGACGACGAGCCCCCGGCGCGGTGCAGGTTGGCCGCGCCCAGGAACAGCGCGCCCTTGGTCAGGCCGTTGCTCCAGATGTGGAACAGGGCCGCCCACAGGCCGGCTCCGCCCAGGGAGGCGGCGATGCTCAGGATGCCCATGTGTTCGATGCTGGAATAGGCCAGCATGCGTTTGAAGTCCCGTGTGCGCAGCAGAAACAGGGCCGCCACCAGGGTCGAGAACAGGCCCAGGCCGAGCAGGGTGGCCGAGGCCACGGCGGATTCGCCGGCGGCGTCGATGACGGGCTTGATGCGCAGTATCGCCATGAAGGCCACGGAGGTCACGCCGCCGGCCAAAAGCGCGCCGACAATACCCGGACTTTCGCCGTAGGTATCGGGTTTCCAGGTGTGCATGGGGGCCAGGCCCATCTTGGTGCCGTAGCCGACCAGAAGCAGGACCCAGGCCGCCAGAACCCAGATCCGGGACAGGCTGGGGCCTTGGGCCAGCAGGGCGGCGAAGGTGATGTCGCCGCTCCCGCCGCCGTGCAGGGAGGCATAGCCCAGGCAGATGGACCCCAGCAGGGACATGGCGATGCCCGTGCCGCCCACGAGCAGGTATTTCCAGGTGGCTTCGAAGGCGCGGGGCGTGCCCATGAAATGAATGAGGGGCACGCAGGCCAGGGTCACGGCCTCGGTCGCGATCCACAGAATGCCCAGGTGTCTGGCCTGATGGCCGGCGCTCAAGAGGCCCAGGACCAGGAGCAGGGCGGCCACGAAGACGCGGTTGCCCTGGGCGTGGGCGCGCAGAAAACTTACGGCGTATCCCGCGCAGGCCAGGAAGAGCAACGACACGCCGGGGAGCACGGCCCTGGCCAGGGGATCGAAGGCCAGCCATGCGGCCGGGTCGAAGGCCGGCGGGCGGATCAGAAACCAGAAGGACAGCACGGTGTGGGCCAGGCCAAAGGCGGGCAGGAGCACTGGCCGGGATTGGTTGCCGGGCCACAGGGCGGCGAGCACGGCTCCCAGAAACGGGATGAGGATCAGGAGTTGGGAGTTCATTCGTGCAGCGCCGTGAGTTTGCGGGTGTCGAGGGAATCGAAGGTCCTCTGGATGCGGTCGACGATGATGCCGATGACGAAGATGCCGACGGTCACGTCCAGCAGGATGCCGAATTCGACCAGCATGGGGGTCGAATGGATGAGCAGCAGGCCGAAGAGATAGATGCCGTTTTCCAATATCAGATAGCCGCAGACCTGGGAGATGGCCTTGGTCCGCCCGATGAGCAGGATGAATCCGGTCAGAATCAGGGCCAGGGCGCCGGGAACGTGCAGGGAGTTCGCGTGCTCGGGCAACAGGGGCAGATACCGGGTCGCGACCACGGCGGCGATGGTCGCGGCGGCCCCGAGCAGGAGCGAGGGAATGTAGCCGATGAAGGGCTTGAGTTCGCGGGCGATGTTGGCCGCGCGCATGGCCCGGTTCAGAAGGCCCGGAATGATGAATCCCTTGCCGGCCACGGTGGCGATGGTCAGGAAGACCAGTTGCCAGTCCATTTCGCCGTGTTCGAGCAGCAGGGGCGCAAGACCGAGGAGCACGCCCTGCACGGCCACGGCCCGGATCAAGAGCGGCAGTCGGCTGGTGCCCAGGGCCAGCAGGTTGAAACCCAGGGCCACGCCGATCAAGAGGTTGAACAGATCAGCCATGAAGACCTCCCATCCAGGTCAGGAGCAGGGGAAAAAGGCAGAACAAAAAGCCGATGGTCAAGAGAAGCGGCGTCCGGCGGAAGGCCAGGCGCGCGGTCAGGGACTCGACCAGACCCACGGCCACGGCGACCACAACAATGCCGATGGCCAGCGCGGCCAGGGACGAGCCCAGGGACATGGCCCCCACGGGCAGGACGGCCTGGACCAGGAACGCGGCGAAGAGCATCAGTTTGACCGAGGCTCCGTGCAGGATGACGGCCAGGGGCGGGCCGCTGTGGTCCAGGACCATGACTTCGTGGATCATGGTCAGTTCCAGGTGGGTGGTGGGGTCGTCGAAGGGGACCCGGCAGTTCTCGGCCAGGAGGATGATGAACAGGCCCACGGCCAGCAGGGCCGCAGCCGGTCCGGGCAGGGGCGCGAACATGGACGAGAGATTGATGCTGCCGGACTGGATGGCCAGGGTCAGGGTGGCGGTGATGATGCCGATCTCGGCCAGCACCGCGAAGCTGACTTCGCGCACCGCGCCCATGCCCTCGAAGGCGGAGCCGGTTTCCATGGCCCCCCAGGCCGTGCAGAAACGGGCCAGGGCCAGGAGGTAGATGAGCAGCAACACGTCGCCGTCAAAGGGGAAAACGCAGCCGGCGCGGCCCAGAGGCATGAGCAGGGCGGCCGCGATCACCGCCACCCAGGCCACGGCCGGCGCGATCAGAAATCCGGGCGAGGCCAGATCGCTCATGACCACGCCTTTGTTCCAGAGGCGGAACAGGTCGTAATAGAGCTGGAGTACGGGCGGTCCCTGGCGGCAGGCCACCCAGGCCTTGACCTTGGTGATGATGCCCGGAAGCAGCGGGGCCAGGAGCAGCCAGGCCAGAAGGCGGACAACGGTATCGAGGACGGTCACTGTATTCCTCCCCAGAAGGCCAGAGCGCCAAGAATCATGACGCCGGCGAAGACATAGAGAATGTAGAGGTGCAGGCGGCCGTGCTGCATTTTTTTGGCCCCATCGGCCAGCCGGACGATGCCCGCACTCGCGGGCTGGATGGCTTTTTCCAGCACGGTTTCCGGAATTCGTTCCAGGGCCAGGGCCTGCTCGGGAAAATGGCCGCGCACGCGTCGGATCAGGCGCTTCGGACGCAGAATCCAGGCGAACCACTGGGTGGCGATACCGGCAAAGGAGCCGCCGCTGTACTGCATGCGGGCCGTGGGCGCGGCATAGCCGCAGTCCCAGGTGGGAGCGGTGCGCAGGCCCTGGCGGCGGACCTTGCGCAGGAACAGCGCCGCGAAGGCGAGGATCACCCCGGCCAGGATGAGGTGGAGCTGTCCGAGATCGGCCACGGGCATGGCCGGAATCACGGCCCAATGTCCGCCCCAGGCGGAGGCCGCGTTTTTGATCGGAGCCAGGGCCAGGGCCGGGAACAGGCCGATGCAAAGCATGAGGCCGGCCAGGACGAGCATGGGCGCGCGCATGGTCCAGCCGCACTCGTGGGCCATGGCGGCCGGCTTGGTACGTGGCGCGCCCAGAAAAACGATGGTCACGGCCTTGGCGAAGGCGGCCAGGGCCAGGGCTCCGGCGGCGGCCAGGACGATGACGACCGGGATGATCGCCTGGGCCATGTCGCCCTTGGCCATGACGGATCGGATCAGACCGAGATAGATGATCCATTCGCTGACAAAGCCATTCAGGGGCGGCAGCCCGGACACGGCCGCCGCGCCCAGGGCGAACAGGCCCGTGGTCCAGGGCATGGCCCGCCACAGTCCGCCCAGACGACTCATGTCGCGGGTGCCCGTGGCGTGGAGCACGGACCCTGCTCCAAAAAAAAGCAGAGCTTTGAACAGACCGTGGTTCCAGATGTGTAAAAACGTTCCGCACAGGGCGATGCGGCCCCAGGCGGCTTGGCCGTGATCCTGGGCCAGGATGGTCAGGCCCAGGCCGGTCAGGATGATGCCGACATTTTCCACCGAACAGTAGGCCAGGAGGCGCTTGAAGTCGTTCTGGGCCAGGGCGAAGACGATACCGAGCAGGGCGCTGACGATGCCCAGGCCCAAAACGACCCAACCCGCCCCGGCCGGAAGCGGCAGCCAGGAACTGTAGCGGATGATGCCGTACACGCCCATCTTGATGGCCACGGCCGACATCATGGCCGAAACGTGGCTTGGCGCGTTGGCATGGGCCGAAGGCAGCCAGATATGCAGGGGAAACATGCCCGCCTTGACCCCGAACCCGACCAGGGCCAGCCAGAAAAGCGGGGCCAGGGCGGCGTGGTCGCGCATGGGGCCAAGGTCCCAACTGCCGGTCCGGGCGGCCAGGGTCGTGAAAAAGGCGAACAAAAACATGGTTCCGACATGGGACGCGGCCAGATAGAGCCAGCCGGCCCGGCGCACTTCCGCCTTGGCGTTGTCCAGGGTGATCAGAAAATAGGCGCTGATGGCGAAGACTTCCCAGGCCAGCAGGAAATGCAGGCCGTTGGCCAGACTCGGGACCAGCACCATGCCCAGGAGCAGGATTGCGGCCCAGGCGCGGCCCCGCGCGGCCGACGTCGGGTAGTGCCGGTCGGACCAGTATTCGCGGGCATAGACGGCGCTTGAGGCCCCGACCAGGCTGACCAGGACCAGGAACACGGCCGCGACGCCGTCCAGAAAAAAGCCCGGCGTTTCTCCGCCCAGGGTGAAGGATGCCCGCCAGACCCATGTTTCGGCGTTGCCGAGGATGTGGAGCGCGGTCAGCAGGGCGCAGGCCGTTCCGGTCAGGACGAGCGCCAGCCAGGGCCCTGGCCGCCTGCCCGCACCGACGGCCAGGGTCAGACAGGCCAGGGCGGAAAAAAAGAGGGGTGCGATCATCGGGCCAGTCCTTGCCGCGCGGCCCAGCCCTGCTCGATTTGTCGGAACAGCGCCGCATCGTCCATGGCGGGCTGGATGTCCTGAAAAATTCCGGCCGCGATGCTCCGGGCCAGCAGGCCGAGCATGGTCACGTGCACGCGGGGCGTGGGCGAGATGAAGAACAACAGCCGCGTGACCGGGATGCCGTCCGGGGTTTCGATGGCCGCATGGGGCGCGGCCAGCAGGATCAGGGCGACCAAGGCGCTGTGTTCGCCCAGGGACACGCGCATGCTCGGATGGGGCAGGGCGAAGCCGTTGCCCACCGGGGCCATGGTGACGCCGTTCGGCGTGCCGAGACGCTGGGCCAGCATGGTCCGGACCGGAGTGGCCAGACCGGGCAGGTTGGCCACGATACGTCCGAAGATTCCGGGCAGATCGTCCGGGAGGGCGTCACGCCAAATGCCGCCTCGGCGGAGTAGCTCGGGCAGGGACAGGGCTTGGGTCGGGGCCGATTCGGACAAAAAGCCCGTGCGCGCGGCCAGACCGTGGCTGGCGGCCCATTCCATGACCTGGGATTGTTCGAAGAGGATGCGGCCCCGGTCGTGGACATGGGGCATGCCTTCCTTGCGGACCCAGTCGGTGACGACCTGTTCCGATACGCCAAGGGATTCCGCGATTTGGATGAGGTTGAGATACATGATGGATGCTTCGTGCTTGCGATTACGGATGGGTGTTCAGGAAAGCGGCGATGGTCAGGACCACGATGCCGATGCCGAGGTACAGGATGTAGGATTGGGTCCGACCGTGTTGAAAGCTCGTGGCCACGTCGGCCAGGCGCAGAATGCGCTGCCCGATGGGTTCGACCACGTGTTCGAGGATGGTCTCGGGCGTGTGCGATTCGCTGCGCGCCGTTGTCGGAAAATAGTCCAGGGGGCGGACTTCATGGGTGATTGGCCGCAGGATCCAGACGAACCACTCGACGATGATGCCCGCGAAGGATCCGGCCGTGTACTGCATGCGCGCCGACGGAGCGCGAAAGCCGCAGTCCCAGGTCGGGCCAGTCGCGGTCCGGCCCCGCGTCGCGACAAAAACGACGCAGCCGGCCATGACGCCCAGCCCGGCCAGGGCCAGATGGGCCGCGCCCAGACCGTGCAGTCCGGCCGGGGCTTGGACCGGCAGGGGCGCGCCGGACCAGGCATGGACCACGCGGGGTAAAACGCGCCAGATCACGGTTGGGAAAAGCCCGATGAAGGCGCAGCAGACGGCCAGCAGGAGCATGCCCGCGCGCATGGTCCAGGCGCATTCGTGAGCCGCGATGGCGCGGCTGGAACGGGGCGCGCCCAGGAAGACCACGCCGCAGACCTTGGCGAAACAGGCCAGGGCCAGGGCTCCGGTCACGGCCAGAAGCACGGCGGCCGGAATGGCGGCCATGGCGGCATCGCCCTTGGCGATGCCGGCGTGAAACAGGCCGGAATAGATCAACCATTCGCTGACAAAGCCGTTCAGGGGCGGCAGGCCGCAGATGGCCGTGGAGCCCAGGGTGAAGAGGGTCGCGGTCCAGGGCATGGCCCGCCACAGCCCGCCCAGACGGCTCATCTCGCGCGTGCCCGCGGCGTGCAGGACCGAGCCCGCGCCCAGGAAGAGCAGGGCCTTGAACAGACCGTGGTTCCAGACATGAAGCAGCCCGCCGGCCAGGGCCAGGGCGCCCCAGGCGGGCATGTCCCGTTCCCGGGCCATGAGGGCGAAGCCCAGGCCCATGAGGATGATGCCGATGTTTTCCACGCTGTGGTAGGCCAGCAGGCGCTTCAGGTCGTGCTGGCCCAGGGCGAAGGCCACGCCGAGCACGGCGCTGACGCACCCCAGCCCGACCACGGCCCAGTCCGCGCCCTGGGGCATGGGCAGCCAGCCGCTGAAACGGACCAATCCATAAATGCCGATCTTGATGGCCATGCCGGACATGAGGGCCGAGACATGGCTGGGCGCGTTGGCGTGGGCCGAGGGCAGCCAGATATGCAGGGGAAAGGCGCCGGCCTTGATGCCGAAGCCGAGGACCGCCAGCCAGAAGAGGGGGGCGAGTTCCGGCCGGGCCAGCATCGGGCCCAGCGTCCAGCTTCCGGTTCGCGCGGCCAGGGCCGTGAAAAAGGCGAACAGAGCCAGGGTGCCGGCGTGGGACGCGGCCAGGTAGAGCCAGCCCGCGCTTCGGGCCGTTGTGTTGCCTCGCTCCAGGCTGACCAGAAAATAGGCGCTGATGGCGAAGACTTCCCAGGCCAGGAGAAAATGCAGGCCGTTGGCCGTCAGTAAAATCCAGCCCATGCCCAGAAGCATGGCGTTCCACCAGAACCTGCCCCGGGGCGCGGAGCGGGGATGGACTGTGTCGGACCAGTATCCGAGGGCATAGACGGACGCAGCCGAGGCGACCACGGACAGCAGGATGAGAAAGAAGGCGCCCAGGGCGTCCAGACGCAGCGAGATGGGACAGCCGCCCAGCGCCGTGGCGCTTGTCCAGGTCCAGTCGGGGCGACCGGCCAGGACCGCAGCTCCGGCCAGCATGGACGCCAACGCGCCAAACAGCGTGCACGCGACCCAAAGCCGAGGTCTGGACGTACAGGTCATTCCGCCGAGTATTCCAATCAAGGAACAAAAAAGCAAAAAAGAAATACTCATGGATGCGACCGCTGGATTTTGGCTGCCCTCTGGCTTTTTTTCGAAGTTATTTTTTCGCGATTGCGTCGTGAAAAATACTTTGCGCCGCGCGCGAATGTCTTGCGTTGCGTGTTTTTTGACTGCTTGAGCCGAAGAAGTTTTCTTTTTTATTGTGAAAAATCAGTGTTTTATTCGGACAATACATTCGATTTTCATAGGTTATCGAATCCAGTTCAAGGGATATTCCTCTCGAAATAGAGTGTCAAGAATTTGGGCGGGAGAAGCCGCGATACGTGTTCGATTTCAGTCGAAGGCGTGGGTCGCGCCGCGCGGGCAAGCAATTGTTCGCGCGAACAGGGGCGGTTTGTTCATCTTTTTTAAGGTTGCCTTGAACGCTGGCTGGGGATTGGCTTGACGCGCGCGTGGCGCGGTGAGTATGGGTGGTAAAAAGTGGTAAAGAGTGGGAAACGACGTGGGGAATCATGTTTAGAGGGCACGCGCGCCGGACGCAGGATCCCAAGGGGCGCCTGATGCTGCCCCCGGAATTCCGTGACGAAGTCTTCGCCCAGTCCCCCGACGGCAAGCTCATGCTGACCAATTTCGACGATTGCGTCGCCGCCTATCCCATGCCGGAGTGGCTGACCATCGAGCAGAGTTTCGCCAATCTGAACATGGCCAACCGTCGTTTTCGGGATTTTCACCGCTTTTTTATCGCCGGAGCCGTGGAAGTGTCCTTGGACAAGCAGGGCCGCGTGCTTATTCCACCTCACCTGCGCAAGTACGCGGGGTTGCGCAAGGATATCGTCCTGGCCGGAGTGGGGCGCAAGTTCGAGATCTGGGATCTGGAGCGGTTCGAGGCCCAGCAACAGGCCATGCAGGAAAATTTCGACGAGGTCATGGATGACCTGGCCGCCAACGGTTTTGAGCTACGATTTTGATCGGGAGTCGTATGAATGATATAGCGCCGCATATCCCGGTCATGCCCGACGAGGTCATGGAATGGCTCGCGCCCAAGTCCGGGGGCCGCTATTTGGACGCTACCTTGGGGCTGGGCGGGCACACCGCTCGGATTTTGGAACTGACCGGCGGGCAGGCCCAGGTGCTTGGCCTGGATCGCGACGAGAACGCCCTGGCCCAGGCCAAGGCCAGGCTCGCTCCGTATGGGGATGCCGTGACGTGCGTGCATTCCTCGTTTCGGTATTTCGAGGACGCCTTGGACGAGGCGGGCTGGTCCCGGGTGGACGGCGTCATCGCCGACCTGGGCGTGTCGTCCGTGCAGTTGGACAGCCCGGAGCGCGGATTTTCCTTCATCCACGACGGCCCCCTTGACATGCGCATGGATCCTGGTTCAGGCGCTGAACCCGCCGCGAACCTCGTCAACGGCGCTTCGTTCGAGCGGCTCCGGAAAATCATCTGGGAGTACGGCGAGGAGCCCATGGCCGGCCGCATCGCCCGGGCCATCATCGCGGCGCGGGAGGAGCGAAGGATCGAAACCACGCTGGAGCTGGCCCGGATCGTGGCCGGGGCCTATCCGGCCAAGCGTCGGGCCCTGGCCCGCAATCATCCGGCGACGAAAACGTTTCAGGCCCTGCGCATCGAGGTCAATGGGGAGCTGGAAGAGATCGAGGAATTTTTGGACCGCGTGATTGATTACCTTGCTCCTGGCGGCCGCATCGCGGTCATTTCGTTTCATTCCTTGGAGGATCGCATCGTCAAGCACGCCTTCCGTCGGGAAAGCACGGCCTGCCTGTGTCCGCCGGAATATCCGTATTGCCGGTGCGGGCACGAAAAGAAACTGAAGCTCTTGTTTCGCAAGCCTCTGTTGCCGAGCGCCGAGGAAATGCGCGTGAACAGCCGCAGTCGCAGCGCCAAGCTGCGCGTGGCCGAGCGCCTTGGAGGAGACGCATGAGCGGGAATCGTGTCGGCTTCGTGGGCTTGGGAGGCATGTTCGCCGTGACCATCGTGCTGGGGCTGGCCCTGGTCTGGATCAACATCGAGCGCGTGGACAAGGCCTACGAACTCAAGTCCCTGGAGCGCGAGTACCAGGAAAAACTGGAGCAGCATTCCAAACTGCAGGTTGAGTTGCACTATCTGCTGGCTCCGCCGACCTTGCGGGACCGGGCGGAAAAGGCGGGGTTGCGGCCTCCGGCGCGGGATCAGATCCGCATGGTTGAATAAGGGCGAGCGCATGGCGAAAAAGGAAAACAAGATCCCCAAGGATCGCAAGCCACCGAAGGACCGCAGCCGAGGCAAGATCATCTTCGCCGGGGTTATTTTCGGCGTGGCTTTGATGGCGTTGTGGGCGCGGGCCTATTACGTGCAGGTGGTCAAGGGTCCGGAATACGCCAAGATGGCCAATCGGCAGTATTGGGCCTCCGAGACCGTTTCGGGCAAGCGCGGCGAGATCCTGGACCGAAACGGCCTGCTTCTGGCCAAGACCATCACCACGCAGTCCGTCTACGTCCGTCCCAACAACATGGTCGACCGCAAGGTCGTCATCAAGGCGTTGAGCAAGATTTTGGACATTCCGTCCAAAACTCTCGACGCGATGCTGGATTCGAAGAAGCGTTTCGTCTGGGTCGCGCGCAAGATCAGCGACGCCCAGGCCCGGGCCATCAAGGACGAGGTGCTGCCCGGCGTTTATCTCGACGCCGAGAATTCCCGGCAGTATCCGCAAGGGCACATGGCCGGGCAGCTGCTCGGCTTCGTCAATGTGGACGGGCGGGGCATCGAGGGCGTGGAGCGCAGTTTCAATGACCTGCTCGCGCCGTCCTCAGCCAAATACACGGTGCAGAAGGACGCGGCCGGGACGCGGCTCTCGAACCTGGACAGCGACGACCGCGCCTCTTTCGACGGCCAGAATCTGCGTCTGACCATCGATTCGCAGGTCCAGCTGGCCACCGAGGAAGCTCTGGAGCGGTCGGTGCTGCGGGCCAAGGGCAAGTATGGGATGGGATTGGTGGTGGATGTGACCACGGGTGAGATTTTATCCTGGGCCAATTATCCGCTTTTCAATCCCAACGTGGTCAAGAAGACAAACCAGGAATGGAAGAATCGCCTGGCCGTGGATATTTTCGAGCCCGGTTCGACCATGAAGCCGATCATGGTCGCGGCCGCGCTGCAGGAAAAGATCTGCGCGCCGGAAACGAAATATTATTGCGAGAACGGCAAGTGGAAGATCGGCGGCAAGCGGATCAAGGACACGCACAAGTACGAGAATCTGACCGTCAGCGAGATCATCCGCTACTCCAGCAATATCGGCGCGGCCAAGATCGGCCTGGCCCTGGGCGCGCCCAAGTACAGCCATTACATGCAGGAAATCGGTTTCGCGCGGCCCCTGGGATTGCCCTTGCCGGGAGAGTCCGCCGGGTTGGTGCGTCCGTTCGGACAGTGGACCCAGGTCGATCTGGCCAACATGGCCTTTGGCCAGGGGCTGGGCGTGACCATGCTCCAGATGGCCGAGGCCTATTTGTGCATCGCCAATGACGGGGTGCGGCTGCCGTTGCGCCTGATTCATGCTCCGGATCAACCCGTGGAAGGCAAGCGGGTCTTTGATTCGGCCGTGTCCAAGGCGGTCATGGCCATGCTGGAAGAGGTCGTGCAGAAGGACGGCACCGGGACCCAGGCCCGCATCGACGGCGCGCGCGTGGCCGGCAAGACCGGCACGGCCCAGAAGGCCAGCCCCACCGGAGGCTATGGCGGGGAGTACGTGGCCTCGTTCATGGCTATTTTTCCCGCGGACAAACCGAAATATCTGGTCTGCATGGTGGTCGACGAGCCGCAGGCCGGACATTACGGCGGCGTTTTGGTGGCTCCGGAGGTGCGCAATATCGGCGTGCAGCTGCTGACCGCGTCCGGCATGCTGGCCGAGCCCGAGGGGAAGGTGGTCAGGCGTCCGACGAGTCCGGAGCGGTATGTGGCGTCCGTGGCCCGCGAACAGGCGATCGAGGTCAACAACGCGACCATGCCGAACCTGAAGGGCGCCACCGTGCGTCAGGCGCTGGAGGTTCTGGTCGGACGGGACATCGTGCCGACCATCGCCGGGCAGGGGATTTTGGTGGAACGGCAAAAGCCGTCGCCGGGCGAGAAGTGGCCGGCGGACAAGAAATGTCAGCTTTGGCTGACCCAGGAACCCAGTTAGCGGGGCGCGATCATGCATCTGAATCAGGTTTTGGAGATGCTCAGGAACGGAGCTGGACTGCACACCCATTCGGGGATGGTGCGGCCCGGCGGCGTGTTCGTGGCCGTGTCCGGCTCCCGCGTCGACGGCGCGCGTTTCATCGACGACGCCGTGGCCCGGGGGGCGCGGGTCATTGTCCACGCCGAGGGCGCGCGGATCACGCCTCGGGATGGGGTTGACTCCGTCGTGGTCGCGAATCCGGCCCAGACCTTGGGCCTGTTGGCTCGCGCCGCGTTCGGGACCGAAACCCGCGCGCCGCGCGTCGTGGGCGTGACCGGAACCAACGGCAAGACCACCACCGCCCATCTGATGGAGTATTTGCTGGCCCGCAACGGGTTGCGCACCGGCCTCATCGGCACGGTCCAATGCGCCTGGAATGGCCACGCGGAAGCGGCGACCATGACCACGCCGGATTGCCTGAGCCTGCACCGGATGGTCGGAGACATGGTCCGCGATGGCGTGGACTGTCTGGTCATGGAAATTTCCTCCCATGCCCTGGATCAGGACCGCATTGCCGGTCTGCCGGTGGAGGTGGGAATTTTTTCCAACCTGACCCAGGATCATCTGGACTATCACCAGACCATGGACGCCTATTTCGAGGCCAAGGCCCGGCTGTTTTGGGATGGCGAGCACCGCTGCGCCAAGGGTCTGGTCAACGTGGACGATCCGTATGGGAGAAAGCTTTTGGCCGGACGTCGTGATCTGCTCGGGTACGGTCTGGGCGCCGGGGCGGAGCTGCGCGGCGCGGTGAAGGCTTCCGGTCCGTGGGGCATGCTCCTGGCCATGAGCCACGCCGGACGTTCCTGGGAGCTGCGCACCGGCCTGGTCGGGCCGCACAACGCCTATAACCTTCTGGCCTGCCAGGGCGCGGGTCTGCTCTTGGGGCTGGAGCCCGAACAGATGCAGGTCCTGGCCGACGCGCCGGGCGCGCCGGGGCGGTTGGAGCGGGTTCCCAACACGCGGGGCCTGGATATTTTCGTTGATTACGCGCACACTCCCGACGCCTTGGAAAAAGTTTCCGTGGCCCTCAAGGCCATGGGCTTCGCCCGCCTGATCACGGTTTTCGGCTGCGGCGGAGACCGCGATGCGACCAAGCGTCCGCTCATGGGGCAGGCCGTGGCCCGGCACGCCGACATCGCGGTGCTGACTTCGGACAATCCCCGCACCGAGGAGCCCGAATCCATCCTGGATCAGGTCGAGCCCGGTCTCGCCGCCGCGCCCCGGGTCATCCGCGAGGTCGACCGGCGCGCGGCCATCGGCGCGGCCATCGACAGCATGCGCCCCGGCGACGCGCTCTTGATCGCGGGCAAGGGCCACGAGGACTACCAGATCATCGGCGCGACCAAGATCCATTTTTCCGATTTCGAGGTCGTGCGGGAGTATCTGGCGTGAACATGACCCTCCGAGAAATCGCCTGCGCCCTGGGCGTCGGGTGCGACTCCGACGCCGTCGTGACCCGGGTTGGCATCGACAGCCGGACCGTGGCCAGCGGGGATCTGTTTTTCTGCATTGTCGGCCAGAACATGGACGGACACCAGTTCGCGGCCCAGGCCGTGGCCGCCGGCGCGCAAGCCGTGGTCGCCAGCGCGCCGCTGGATCTGCCCGCGCCGGTGCTCATGGTTCGGGACACCACCGAGGCCTTGGGACGCCTGGCCCGCGCGTGGCGGGAGCGGTCCGCGGCCAGGGTCATTGGCGTCACTGGTTCCGCCGGCAAGACCACGGTCAAGGAAATGCTGGCCCAGGTTTTGTCCGCCGCCGGGACCACGGCCAAGAATTTTCGCAACCTCAACAACCAGATCGGCCTGCCCCTCTCCATGCTGGAGATGACGGGAACCGAGGATTTTTGGGTGTTGGAACTCGGCATCAGCCGTCCCGGCGACATGGACGAGTTGGGGCGCATCCTGGCCCCGGACGCGGCCCTGATCGTCAACATCGGGCCGTGCCATCTGGAGGGCCTGGGTGATTTGGCGGGCGTGGCCCGCGAAAAATCCATTCTCCTCGACCATGTCCGGGAGGGCGGATTCTGCTGCGTGAACGCGGATTACCCCCTGCTTGTCCGGGAAAGCGCGGCGCGGTCCCCGCGTCGGGTGCTGTTTTCCGGTTCCGGCCTGGACGTCGCCTATTCCTGTCAACGGCGCTCGGTGCGCGGAGACCGGGCCGAGTATGTTGTGAACGTGCATGGGACCGCGATTTTCCTCGAGGTTTCCGCCAACGTGCATGTCGACGAGAACATGACGGCCGTGGCGGCCATGGGGCTGGAACTGGGGTTGAGTCCGGCGGTCATCGCGTCCGCCTTGTCAACCTACGCGCCCGTGACCCAGCGTTTCGCCATCGGCCAGGCCGGGTCCTGGACGCTGATCGACGACACCTACAACGCCAATCCCGTGTCCATGGCCCGCTCCATCCGCGAGGCGGAGCGCATGGCCCAGGGGCGGCGACTGGTTTTGGTCCTGGCGGACATGCGCGAGTTGGGCGCGGAGAGCGCCAACGCGCACCGCGAGCTGGGCCGGATCGTGGCGGGCACGTCCTGCACGCATCTTTTTTTTCACGGTGAACACGCCGAGGATGTGCGGGCTGGTTTGGCCGGTTTTTCCGGAGTTTTTGAACCGGTGCGCGAGCCGGCCGAGATCGCGCTGGCGCTGCGCGATGTGCGCGACGACGACGGTGTGATGCTGTTCAAGGGGTCGCGCGGCTGCAAAATGGAACATTTTTATTCGTTCGTGGAGAGGAACTGGGCGTGATCTATCATTTGTTGTATCCCATGAGTGAGCAGTTGGGGCTCTTGAACGTCTTTCGGTACATCACCTTCCGGACGATCTACGCCATGCTCACCGCCCTGATCCTGTCCATCGTCATCGGGCCGACCTTCATCCGCTGGCTGCGCAACGTGAAATGCGGTCAGTACATCAAGGAATGCGGACCGGATCATCAGAGCAAGAGCGGCACGCCGACCATGGGGGGGCTGCTCTTTGGGTTTTGCCTGCTGACCAGCGTGTTGTTGTGGGGTGATCTCGCCAATAAATACATGTGGTTGACGATCATGGTCTTTGTCGGTTTTGGCGCCGTGGGTTTCGCCGATGACTACATCAAGGTCGTGCGTCGTCACAACGACGGCCTGTCTCCCCGCGCCAAGCTGCTCGGACAGTTGATCATCAGCGTGGGCGCGGCCTCGCTCCTAGTCTCCTTCCCGGAATACTCGACCCAGCTCATGGCCCCGTTTTTCAAGAATTTTCGGCCCGATCTGTCCTGGTTCTACGTGCCCTTCGCGGTTTTCGTCATGATCGGCGCATCCAACGGGGTCAACCTGACCGACGGCCTGGACGGGCTGGCCATTGGCCCGGCCGTGGTCTCGGCCGGGTGCTTTGCTCTTTTCATCTACGTGGCCGGGCATGTGAATTTGGCCAGTTATCTCCAGGTCGCCTATGTCGCCGGCGTGGGCGAGGTCACGGTTTTCTGTGGGGCCATGATCGGGGCCGGGCTCGGGTTTTTGTGGTTCAACGCCTATCCGGCCCAGGTCTTCATGGGTGACGTGGGCAGTCTGAGCATCGGCGGAGTCCTCGGCTTTATCGCCATCCTCTGCAAGCAGGAGATCCTGTTGGTCATCGTGGGCGGGCTGTTCGTGGTCGAGACCCTCTCGGTCATCCTGCAGGTCGGGTATTTCAAGGTCAGTGGCGGAAAGCGGATTTTTCGCATGGCTCCGTTGCACCATCATTTCGAGAAAAAAGGGGTGCACGAGTCCAAGATCATCATTCGGTTCTGGATCCTGTCGCTTCTCTTGGCGGTCATGGCTCTGGGAACCCTGAAACTGCGGTAGGTCGAACATGCGCGAATTCATTCATGCGGATCAGCTTCGAGGCCACTTGGCCGTGATCGTGGGCGCCGGCCGCTCCGGCTTGGCCGCCGCCCGGCTGCTGGGTCGCCTGGGCGCGACGGTTCGCCTGCTGGAAAAGGACGCCGCCCGGGCCGCTTCGCTGGCCGTGGACGCGGCTTGGGACGTGGTGACCGGGGAGCACGTTCCCGCGCATTTCGCGGACGCCCAGCTCGTGGTGCTCAGTCCCGGCATTCCCCGCGCGCGCATCGCGCCGCTCGCGCCGGCCGGCGTGCAGCTGGTTTCGGAATTGGAACTGGCCAGTTGGTTCGTGTCCGAGCCCATCATCGCCATCACCGGCACCAACGGCAAGACCACGACCACCACGCTGATCAGCCGCATCCTTGAGCGCAACGGCAAGGCGGTGTTCACCGGCGGCAACATTGGCACTCCCCTGGCCGAATACCTGCTTGGCGAGGAGCGGGCGGACGTGGTCGTGCTGGAGGTGTCCAGCTTCCAGCTCCAGAATTCACCCTCGTTTCATCCCCGGGTCGGCATTCTGCTCAATTTTTCGCCCAACCATCTCGATTACCACGCGACCATGGACGAATACCTGGACGCCAAGCTGACCATGTTCGGTCACATGGAGGAGACGGATCTGGCCATCGCCCCTCTGTCCATGAAGGACGAGCTGGAAGGCCGCGCCTTCACCGCCGCCCGGCGAGTCTATTTCGTGGCCAGCGACCGTTTTGTCTGTCCCGGCCTGCCCGGAGCGCACAACCGCGAGAACATGGAGGCGGCCTATTTGGCCTGCCGTTATTTCGGCCTGTCCCAGGACGAGGTGCAGCACGGCATCGACGGGTTTTCGTCCCTGCCGCACCGTCTGGAAGCCGTGGCCGAACACGACGGCATCGTCTTCATCGACGACTCCAAGTCCACGACCATCGATTCCTTGGCCGCCGCGCTGCGGAGCCAGGACCGGCCGGTTCGGCTCCTGGCCGGGGGCGTCTTCAAGGGCGGGGATCTTGGCGTGCTGCTGCCCATGATTCGGGAGCGGGTGCGGGGCGTTCATCTTTTTGGCCAATCCAGGGACGTTTTCGAGGCCGCCTGGGCTGATGCGGGCGCGGACATGTCCTGGGACGCGACACTGGAAGAGGCCGTGTTCCGGGCCGCGGACGCGGCCAAGTCCGGAGAGTGCGTGCTGTTGTCCCCGGCCACGGCCAGTTTTGATCTGTTCGCCAACTACAAGGAGCGGGGCAAGGCCTTTCAACGCGCCGTGCGCGACTGGGTGGATGGTCAGGCATGAAACTCACGCAGCGTGAATCCACGCTTCCCCTCTTGAATTTCGATTACGTCCTGCTGGGGGCGGTGATCTGTCTGTCCGCCCTGGGGCTGATCATGGTCATGAGCGCCAGCGGGATCATGGCCGAGAAGGTCTATGGGGACAAATACGCCCTGTTTTGGAAGCAGGCCACGTACATGCTGGTCGGATTCTTGGTGCTGGGCGCGGCCATGCGCGCGACCATGTCCTTTTTTTACCGCCGCCCCTATTTCTGGCTCATTCTCGCGGCCATGCTGCTCATCCTGACGTTGTTTTCTCCCTTCTCGACCACTGCGGGCGGAGCCAGCCGTTGGTTGCGCTTGGGGCCGTTTTCCGTGCAGCCCCTGGAAGTGGCCAAGATCGCCCTGGTCTTTTATCTGGCTTATTTTTTCGCCAACAAGCAGGATCTGATCCAGACCTTCAGCGTGGGCTTTTTACCCCCGATTCTGATGACCGGCGGCTTGTGCCTGCTTCTCCTGCTTCAGCCGGATTTTGGCGGAGCCGTGGTCCTGTCCGCCCTGCTTTTTCTGTTGTGTCTGGCTGGCGGGACCCGCTTCATTTTTCTTGGCTCGGCCGTGATGCTGGCCATGGTTTCGGCGGTGTTGCTGGTGGTCAATTCCCCGTACCGTTTCCGTCGCTTTTTCGCCTTTCTCGACCCGTTCAAGGACGCCCAGAATTCGGGCTATCAGCTAGTCCAGTCCCTCTATGGCCTGGGTTCGGGTGGTTGGTTCGGCCTGGGGTTGGGCGAGGGGCGGCAGAAGCTCTTTTTTCTACCCGAGGCGCACAACGACTTCATCATGTCGGTCCTGGGCGAGGAGTTGGGCTTTGTCGGTCTGTCCCTGGTCTTCATCCTCCTGGGCGTGGTTCTGTGGCGGACCGTGGTCATCAGCACGCGCCAAAGCGAGATGCGGGACCGCATCACCGCCTTTGGCATGGGCTCCATCATTCTTATCGGCGGCGTCCTGAACGCGGGCGTGGTCCTGGGCGCGATTCCGCCCAAGGGCGTGCCCATGCCTTTTTTGAGTTACGGCGGCAGCCATTTGGTGGCCGGATATTTTTGCGCCGGAGTCCTGCTCAATCTTTCACGCAAGGCCCGGCCATGAAGCGGATCATCCTGACCACCGGCGGCACTGGCGGCCACATCTTTCCGGCCCTGGCCGTGGCCGAGGCCCTGCGCCAGGCCGCGCCGGGCTGTGAAATTCTGTTCGTCGGCGGCGAGCACGGGCCGGAGCGGCGATGGGCCGAACGCGCCGGATTGGCTTTTGCGGCCTTGCCGGCGCGGGGCGTGTTGGGGCGGGGGCTCAAGAGCGCTGGCAGCGTGGTCTGGCTGGCGCGGAGCCTGTTCAAGGCCTGGAAGCTGCTGCGCGGCTTTCGGCCGGACGTGGTTTTGGGGCTGGGCGGATATGCCGGATTTTCCTGTGTGTTGGCCGCGAGTTTCATGGGCATACCGACCGCCATCCACGAGCAAAACAGCGTCCCGGGCGTGACCAACCGCATTCTGGCCCGGCGGGTGAACCGCATTCTGGTCAGTTTCGCGGGCATGGACGCGCAGTCCTTCGCCGGCAAGGCCATGGTCGTCACCGGCAATCCCATTCGCGGCGATATCCGCGCCCTGCGCGACCGGGAGCCGACGCGGGGGCGCAACGTGCTCGTGGTCGGCGGCAGTCAGGGCGCGGCGGCCCTGAATCGGATCATGCTGCGCGAGGCGGACAGCTTCCGGAGTCAGGGCATCCGCATTTGGCATCAGACCGGACGGGACGAGTACGAGAACGTGTGCGCCGCCTATGCCGAGCACTATCCCGAGGCGCGGGTGGACGCGTTCATCGACTCCATGGAGGAGGCCTACGCCTTCGCCGATCTGGTCATTTGCCGGGCCGGGGCCACGACCATCGCCGAACTGACGGCGGCCGGCAAGCCGAGCATTTTGGTCCCCTTTCCCTACGCCACGCACGACCATCAGCTCAAGAACGCCCGTTTTCTGGAGGCCGGGGGCGCGGCCATGGTTGTCCAACAAAGTCATTTGGAAGAGATGAGCCTGGCCGCGGCGGTCGGCGACCTGTTCGGCATGCCGGAGCGCCTGACCAAGATGGGCCGCGCCGCGCGGGACATGGGCATGCCCGACGCCGGAGAGCGGGTGGTGGCGGAATTACACAAACTGGCCGGATCGGCGATCCGGAAGCAATAACATGGGCATGAAATCAAAGATCAATCGAATCCACATGGTGGGCATCGGCGGCGCGGGCATGAGCGGCATCGCCGAGGTGCTCCTCAACCTGGGCTACGCGGTGTCCGGCTCGGACCTGGTCATGAGTCCTGTTTCCACGCGCCTGGAATCCCTGGGCGCGACGATTTTCGTCGGCCATGACCGGGGCAACGTGCGCGACGCGCAGGTCCTGGTCCGGTCCTCGGCCGTGCGGGACTCCAATCCCGAATTGGAAGAAGCCCGCTCCCGGTCCATACCCATCATCCCCAGGGCCGAGATGCTGGCTGAGCTGATGCGGCTCAAGACCGGCGTGGCCGTGGCCGGAACCCACGGCAAGACCACGACCACCTCCCTTTTGGCCACGATTTTCAAGGAAGCGCATCTCGATCCCACGGTCATCATCGGCGGCCGTCTGAACGCGTACGGGACCAACGCCATGCTCGGGCAGGGCAAGTATCTCATCGCCGAGGCCGACGAATCCGACGGGTCCTTTCTGTGCCTGTTGCCGCGCGTGACCATCGTCACCAACGTCGACGCCGACCATCTCGATTTCTACAAGGACCTGGACCAGATCCGGGACAGCTTCGTGGACTTCATGAACAGCGTGCCTTTTTACGGACTGAACGTGGTCTGCGGCGATGATCCGGGCGTGCGCTCCATCCTGGGCCGGGTCCGCCGGCCGGTGCTGACCTATGGATTCGGCCAGGACAATGTTTTACGGGCCGAGATCATCACCTGCGAGGCGGGTTCGCGCTTCAACGTGTACCGCGAGGGCGAGTTCTGGGGCGAGGTGGCCCTGGCCCATCCGGGGCGGCACAATGTGCTCAACGCCCTGGGCGCCATCGGCGTGGCCATCGAGGCCGGCGTGCCCAAGAAGGACATCATCGGCGGTCTCGGGGCGTTTGGCGGCGTGGGGCGGCGTTTCGAGCGCAAGGGCGAGCGGAACGGAGTCCTGGTGGTGGACGATTATGGCCATCACCCCACGGAAATCGCGGCCACCCTGCAGACCGCCCGCGCCTGTTATCCGGACAAGCGCTTGGTGGTGGCCTTCCAGCCCCACCGCTTCACCCGCACCCAGGCCTTGTTCGGGGATTTTTCGCGTGTGTTCGGACCGGTGGATCAGTTGCTGCTGACGGAAATTTATCCGGCCAGCGAATCGCCCATCCCGGGCGTCAGCGGCCAGAGCTTGGCTCAGGCTATCCGGCAGGTCTCGGACACGCCGGTGCGGTTCTTTGAAAACTTCGGGGCCATGCAGGCCGCCTTGGGCGAAATTCTCCAGCCCGGGGACCTGTTCGTGACCCTCGGCGCCGGAAGCATCTGGACGGTGGGGCAGAAGTACCTGGATGACGCGCAATAGGACCAGTGGCGTGAACACGGCGGTCATGGGCAGGAAGGCGCGCAAGAATGTATCCCGGAAATCGGATCTGCGCCGGCCCGTGGGCAAGGGGGAAGTCATCGGCGGTTTGGCCCTGGGCTTGGGACGAGTCATGGGCGCGGTCTGCCGCTGGGCCCTGGTCGTGGCTTTCCTGATTTGCGTCAGCACCGCCATTCTGCTGGCCTACCGCTGGGTCACGGAGCATGAATTTTTTCGTTTGGCCACGCTCCAGATCACCGGCGGGCAGCGCCTGAGCACGGATGAAATCGCGGCCATGGGCGGGGTGACGCAGGGATGCAACATCCTTGACCTGAACATCGCCGAGATCCAGCGCCGCATCGCCGCCTCGGAGTGGGTCGAAAGCGTGTCCGTGAGCCGGATTCTTCCGGATGGGTTGACCATCGCGATCAAGGAGCGGACGCCGTTTTTTTTGGTCCGTCGGGATGCGCGGCTTTTTTACGCGGATGTCACCGGGCAACCCATCGCGGCCGTGGGCGTGGACAAGTTCATCTCCCTGCCGCTTTTGGACAAGGAGGAAGGCGTGCCCCTGGGGCCGGGATTCGTGGCCCTGCTGGACGAAATCGGGCGCAACACCCTGCCGTTCGGCATGCGGCAGATCGCCTGGATACGTCAGGACAGCGCCGAGCAGTTCAGTCTTTTTTTGGAGGGACCCAAAGTCCTCGTGCAATTGGATGGCAAGGATCTGCAAGCTACGCTGGCGTGTCTGATCAAGCTCTGGGCGGACCTGGAGCGTCGCGGCGAGCTGGATTTGACCTCATCCATGTTCGTCATGCCGGGTCGGGCCTGGGTTCGGTTCCGGGCCGCCCAACCAGTCGAGGAAACATTTTAGGATGCACGCCGGCGCTTGCCGGAAAATGAGGGGAAAACATGGCCAAATCGGAATTGATCGTCGGTCTGGATATCGGGACCACCAAAATTTGTACCGTCGTGGGCGAAGTCAGCCCGGACGGCGTGGATATCGTGGGTATCGGCACCAGCCCGTCCACGGGCCTGCGCAAAGGCGTGGTGGTCAATATCGAGCAGACCGTGCAGTCCATCAAGAAAGCGCTGGAAGAGGCGGAACTCATGGCCGGATGCGAGATCCGGGCCGTGTACGCGGGTATCGCCGGCAGCCATATCAAGGGCTTCAACAGCCATGGCGTGATCGCGGTCAAGGGCGGGGAGGTCACGGCCCGGGACATCGAGCGGGTCATCGACGCGGCCAAGGCCGTGGCCATTCCGCTGGACCGGGAAGTGATCCACATCCTGCCCCAGGAATACATCGTCGACGACCAGAGCGGCATCGCCGATCCCCTGGGCATGGCCGGAGTGCGCCTGGAAGTGAAGGTGCACATCGTCACCGGCGCGGTGACCAGCGCCCAGAACATCGTCAAGTCCTGCCACAAGTCCGGCCTGGACGTGGAGGACATCGTGCTCGAAGCCTTCGCTTCCTCCAAGGCCGTGCTGACCGACGAGGAACGCGAGATCGGCGTGGCCCTGGTCGACATCGGCGGCGGCACCTCGGACATCGCCATTTTTCATGGCAATTCCATCAAGCACACCGGCGTCATCGCCCTCGGCGGGACCAATCTGACCAACGACATCGCCTTCGGGTTGCGCACGCCGACCCAAGCCGCCGAGAAGATCAAGATCAAATACGGCTGCGCCCTGGCCGAACTCGTCCGGCAGGACGAAGTCATCGAGGTTCCCAGCGTGGGCGGACGCGAACCCCGCAAGCTGACCCGGCAGGTCCTGGCCGAGATCTGCGAGCCGCGCATGGAAGAAATTTTGGCCCTGGTGGATCAGGAATTGATCCGTTCCGGCTACAAGAAGATGGTCGGCGCGGGCGTGGTCCTCACGGGCGGTGCGTCGCGCATCGAGGGCATTCAGGAGCTGGCCGAGCAGGTTTTCAACCTGCCGACCAGGATGGCCTCGCCAACCGGAATTGGTGGACTGAAGGACGTGGTCGACAGCCCCATGTACGCGACAGCGGTGGGACTGCTCCTCTATGGCGCGGAAAAGCAGGGGCGGGACAATAAGATCCGCATCCGCGACACGAACGTCTTTCATTCCATCCTGGCGCGGATGAAAAAGTGGTTCGTGGATATCAGCTAATACGGAGATGGCGGGGGAGACCCGGCGGAGCCGGGACCGGAGTCTGGGACCAACGTTTTAAGTGGAGGGGGGAAGCATGGATTTCCTGGAAATCGAACGAGAAGACAACGCCTTGATCAAGGTGATCGGGTGTGGCGGCGGAGGCGGCAACGCGGTGAACAACATGATCAAGGCCGCCATGCAGGGCGTGACCTTTATCGCCGCCAACACGGACATGCAGGCCTTGAAGCATTCCAAGGCCGAATTCAAGATTCAGCTCGGCGACAAGCTGACCAAGGGCCTGGGCGCCGGGGCCAATCCGGATGTCGGCCGCGACGCTGCCCTGGAAAGCCAGGCCCAGATCCGCGACATCCTGGGTGATTGCGACATGGTCTTCGTCACCGCCGGCATGGGCGGCGGCACGGGCACCGGCGCGGCGCCGGTCATCGCCCAGGTGGCCAAGGATCTGGGCGCCCTGACCGTGGCCGTGGTCACCAAGCCCTTCTTTTTCGAGGGCAAGCGCCGTCAGCAGCAGGCCGAGCGCGGCATCAAGGAACTGCGCGAGATCGTCGACAGCATCATCACCATCCCCAATGACCGCTTGCTGACCCTGGCCTCCAAGAAGGCGTCCTTCGTGGACATGCTGGCCAAGGCCGACGAAGTTCTGTTCCACGCCGTGAAGGGCATCTCTGATCTGATCGTCGTGCCCGGTCTGATCAACCTGGATTTCGCCGACGTGAAGGCCGTCATGCAGGAAATGGGTCTGGCCATGATGGGCACCGGCATCGCTTCCGGCGAAGGCCGCGCCCGCGAGGCCGCCATGAAGGCCATCACCAGCCCGCTGCTGGAGGACGTGACCATCGACGGCGCGCGCGGCGTACTCATGAACATTACTTGCGGGCCGGATCTGACCATCGAGGAAGTCAGCGAGGCGGCCGCCATCGTGCACGACGCCGCGCACGAGGACGCCAAGATTTACTTCGGCACGGTCTTCGACATGGATTGCACGGATGAGATGCGCATCACCGTTATCGCCACCGGCATTCAGGATGTCAGCGCACCCGTGGAGAAAATGGCCAAGGTGACCCCCATCGCGCCCGCTCCGGTCGCCGGACGTCCGGCGGAAGAGCCCGCGCGCGGGTTCATCAACCGTCCGCATCGGCCGAAGATCAACGTCAACGAGGCCTCTGATCTGAGCGTGCCGGCCTACCTGCGCAACCCCAAGAACAGCGCGGCCCAGGAAGAACGCCGGCCCGACCCGCGGCGGGTGATCAACGGCCCCGAGGACCCCGAATTCCTGTTCGACGAGGAGGAATTTGAAATTCCGTCATTCATCAGAATGCAGGCGGATTAGTTCGCCGCCGACGATTCCGCGCCTCCGGCGCGCGTGGAGGGCCATGTGGCCGACTTGTTTCTTGGCCGCGACGCCCCGCTCCTGAAAGAGTGGGGCGGGCGCTTGCCCGTGGCCCTGGTCTTTCCCGAACGCGCGGATCACGCCCTGTCCACCCTGGGGTGGCAGGTGGTCTATCGTTTGCTCGCGGCTCGCGACGAGTTGGCCGTGGAGCGCTTCTTCTGGTACAGCTCTTCCCCGAGGCCCAGGTCCGTTGACTCCGGACGCGATCTGGGCCTCTTCCCCCTTGTTCTTCTCAGTCTCAATTTCGAGGGCGATTTTCCGACGGTTCTGCGCATGCTGGGCGAGGCGGATATCGCCCCGCGCGCGGCGGATCGCCCCGACTGGCCCGTGGTTCTGGCCGGAGGGCCGATCGCCTTTCTCAACCCCTTTCCCCTGATGCCCGCCCTGGACGGGATTTTTTGCGGCGAGGCCGAGGCCGGGCTGGACGCCGTGCTGGCGCGCATCGCCGAGGCCTGGATTCATGGACGGAGCAAGGCCGCCGCCCTCGACTCCATCGCCGTCATGCCCGGCATCCTGGTTCCGGGCAAAAGCGCGGAGCCGGTGCGGCGGGTCATCGCGCAAGGCGCGGGCCGTGATCTGAGCGGGCCGGCCTATTCCTGTTTTATCAGCTCCGAGTCCCAATTCCGGGACATGCTGCTGCTGGAAGTCAATCGGGGCTGTCCTCACGGCTGTCGTTTTTGCGCGGCGGGCAGCATCTACAAGCCGCCGCGTCACGCCCGGATGGACGAGCTACAGCGGATTGTCGAGCATTGCGCCCCGCGCAAGGCGGGCTTGGTCGGAACGGCCCTGACGGACTGGCCGGATCTGCTGCCCTTTTTGCAGTGGCTCCATGAGCGGCGGATCAAGTTTTCCCTGTCCTCCCTGCGCGCCGACGGCTTGACCGACGAATTTCTGGAATTTTTGCGCAAGACCGGGACCCGTTCCGTGACCCTGGCCCTGGAAGGCGCCAGCGGGCGCTTGCGCGCGGCCATGAACAAGCATTTTTCCGAGGAGGCCTTCCTGGAAGCGGTGGCCAGGATCAGTCGCTTGCAGTTCAATACGCTCAAACTGTACCTGATCACGGGCTGGCCCGACGAGGGCGAGGAGGACTGGCGCGCGTTCGAGGATTTGCTTGCTCGCGTCGACGCGGCCCGGAAAGAGGGCCAGGGCGGTCGCAAGCAGGGCGTGGAACTCATTTCCCTGTCCGTGAGCTGCCTGGTGCCCAAGGCCTGGACCGCCATGCAGTGGGCGCGCTTTCGCGACGAAGCCTGGTTCAAACTGGCCATGCAGCGTTTCAAGACGGCGGTTGGGCGCTTCAAGGGCATGCGTTTTTCCGGGGAGAATCCGGGGCAGGCCCGGGTGCAGGCTTTTTTGGCCAAGGGCGGGGAGGAGATTTTTCCGTGTCTGGAAGCGGCGGCGGAGCGCGGCCTGCCCGAGGCCCTGCGCGAGCACGAGGACATGGTCCGCGCCGTTTTGGCGCGCGAGCCGGGTCGGGACGACGTGTTTCCCTGGGACCGCCTCGACATCGGGGTTTCCCGACGTTTTCTGCATGGAGAATGGATCAAGTACCGCCATCAGGTCATGACCGCGCCCTGCCCGGAAACCGAGTGCGCCGCTTGCCGGCTATGCGGAATGGATCGCTTCCTCGCCCAGCGCTGAGAACCGCATGGTCAGCGCCTTGTAGAAGAAACGATTCCGTCCGCTGCGTTTGGCGTGATAGAGGGCCTGATCCGCGGAAAAAAGTCCGGATTCGATGTGCATGTCCGTTTCCGGCGTGAAGGATGAGATGCCCAGGCTGACCGTGACCCGGTCGGAAAGCGGCGAGCCGGGATAGGCGATGTTGGCCTCGGCCACGGCGGTCTGAATTTTTTGGGCGACGCGCTCCGCCCCCTGCCGGTCGGTGTTGGGCAGGACCACCACGAACTCCTCTCCGCCGTATCTGGCGACGAAATCCTCCGGCCGCCGCAACGCGTCCCGCAAAGCCCGCGCGATACGGCGCAACGCGTCGTCTCCCGCCGGATGGCCGAAGCGGTCGTTGAATCCCTTGAAATAATCCACGTCGATCATGATCAGCGCCAGGGTGCAGCGGAAGCGCTTGCACCGGCTTTTTTCCGCAGCCAGAACTTCCTTGAATTTTCGTCGGTTGGGGATGCCGGTCAAGGGGTCCTGCATGACCAGGGTTTCCAGCATCTCGCGGCGGATGCGGCCGGCCTGAGCCCGGACCGTGAGGGCGAAGGCTCCATACAGGGCGGCGAGCAGGGCGAGGGCGTATCCACCCTTGGCCCATGGGGTCAGCCACCACGGCGGGATGATGGTGAAGGTCTGGGCCGTGGGCGGATGCGGGCTCGAAATCTCCCGGACGAGGAAGGTGTATTCCCCGGGGTCGAGGTGCGCATACGTGGCGTAGTCCCTGGATTCGGCCAGGATCCAGTCCTTGTCCACGCCTTCGAGTTTGTAGGCATAGCGCGACTGGCGTAGGCTGTTGAAGCCGGGGGTGCTGAACCCGAAACCCAGGTAGTTTTGGCGGTAGTCCAGGTCCAGATGCGCGGGCAGGCGGCCGCGGATGGACGCTGCGACGGGTTTGTCGAAGATGCGTAGGTCGGAGATGACCGGTCTGGGAGGGGGGGGCGTGGTCAACTGGGACGTCGCGACGGCCAAGACGCCCAAGGTATGGTCGTAGAGCAGGATGCCACCCGGGAGCGCCGTGGGGGGGCGATAACTAATAGACTGGGCCGGGGTCGTGGCCCCGGTGACCATTTCCTGGGCCGTGTCGCTGCCGGCGCGGACCATGTACACGGCGTCCCGGTTCTGGCACCAGATGTCGCCCTCGGGGCTTTCCCAATACGATTGCACGTGCGGAAGGGGACTGTCCGGACCGAGCGTGACTGTGACCACGGATTGGTTGTTTTGATTTTGACGACGCAACCCCTTGGCATCACCCGTCCACAGGTTCCCTTTGGAATCTTGGTACACGGACGTGCTCCGGGACGGGTACACGAGTTCTTGCTGTGAGCCCTCCAGGCGTGACACGCCTCGGCTGTGGGCGATCCATAGGGCGGATCCGGTGGACGCGAGACCCCAGATGCTTTTTGGGGGCGAATGTTTCGTAACGGCGCTTTCCCCGGGAAGCCACGAGCAGAGAAGGTTGCATGCAGCGAACCAGATGCGGCCATCGGCGGTTTGGACGATGTGCCTGGGTGCATTCTCCTGGCTTCCTTGGATGGTAGCTCGTGGGATTTCGATTTGTGAACGTTCTCCCGTGGGCGAGATATAAAGGAAACATTCCTCCATCGAGCATATCAAGCCACCATGTGCATCAGCAAAGAGCGCGAAGATATTGCGGGCCAGGGGTATGAACGGCTCCACCTCGATTTGGTTCAGATAAAGGAATTCTGAGGCGTTGACGGGTCGGGAACGGTAGATGCCGTTAGGGTTCGAGACGACATACAGGCGGCGGTCTTGGAGCTTGTACTGGAGGCTGGGACTCGGCAGTATTTTTTTCTGGCCATTTTCGCGGGTCATGATCTCGATGATGCGCGACCCCGGCTTGGGTTCGCAGAGATAGGCGCCCCGGTTCCAGGTCCCGATCAGGAACAGACCCGAGTCCAACTCGTTGACGGAGGCGACGTTGATGGGCTGGGCGTGCGGTTGGTCCGTGTCCGCGAGGCTGTGGCGGGTCAGGGTCTGGCTCGTCGTCGCGTGATGGAACAAGCCGCTTTTCGCGCCGATCCAGATGTCGCCGTTGGTGTCGCCGCACAGATCCCAGACGTCCGTTCCGCGGAATTCCGGAACCGAGGTCAGACGGGGAGGGACCGCGTCGGCGGATATTTTCCAGAGTCCTTCTCCCTTGAGTTTGGCCCAGATGTTGCCCGCTCCGTCCGCCGCGATGCGGCGAGCTGGGG
>CAYLNA010000002.1:38927-50558 GCA_964384665.1 uncultured Desulfovibrionaceae bacterium
TTGAGTTTGGCCCAGATGTTGCCCGCTCCGTCCGCCGCGATGCGGCGAGCTGGGGCCGGTGTGGCGGATTCCCCGGGAATCGGCGCGCAGGCCGTGCGATCCGAGGACACAAGCAGCACGCCTCGACTCGTGGCCAGCCACATGTTGCCCCGGGCATCCTCGCAGATGTCGAAGACAGTCCTGCTCTGGGCCGAGTCCTTCTCCGGCGCGGGCGGCAGGATGTCCAAGCATGTGAACGAGTCCAGGATTTCGTCATACCGATACAGCCCGCCATGGGTCGTGCCGATCCAGATGGTCCCCATTTTGTCTTCGTGGATGCAGTACACATTGTCCGTCGCGCGCTTGTCGCGCCTGGGCGCGAGTTGATGCCATTTGGCCGCGTCCGTGGACAGGGAGTAGGAAAACAGACCGGAGATGGTCGCGACCCAGAGCGTGTTCCGCTGGTCGATGTGGATGTCGAGGACGGTCGCGTTTCCCACGTGTTCGGCCAGGGCCGGGCGGATTTGGCGTCCGTCGTGCACATACAGGCCATGAATGGACGCTATCCACAGAAATCCGTCCCTGTCCTGGATCGCGTCGGTGACGCTGTTGCGGCCTTCGCGGTCATTGGTGATGGTGATTTGTCGGACATCGAGCGGATATTCCTGGAGGGCCCGGGCCGGTGCCGGCGTCAGCAGGATCAGCGTGAAAAACGCCGCCACGAGGGCCAAGAATGTATGCGCTTGAATGTTGTGAAACATTAAGGCATTGTGCCCCAGGTTTGTCCCACATGCAAGAGCATGGGACGATTTCGTGCGTGGCGCCGCGATTTTGTGTCGTTGCGCGTCATGGCTGGCCGGGGGAGGTGCGGCGAGAATGTGGAAAAAATATGGAATGGCATGCATTTGTCTGCTCATGATTCATGGCCCGGTTTTTGTCCGGGCCGAGAACGCGACCGGGAGGGACGCGGCGCAACCGGCTATTGCCACGGATTTGGCCCCTCCTGTCGTCGAGCGGAACGCGGTTGATTCGAGGACAGGCAATGGGACGGAAGGCGCTGACGTGTCCAATGGGACCGTCTATAATTTGAATGCCGTGCGCGTGGTCGCGGACAAAATCCAACCAGGAAAAACCACGATCGACGGTCAGGAACTGCATTCCATGCCGACGCGGTCAGGCTCGGTGACGGAAGCTCTCAAGGTCGCCCCCAACGTGCAGTTCTCCAACGAAGAATCGTCCTCGCTGACTCTGGGCGAAATTGCCCCCCCCCGCATTTCCATCTCCGGCGCCAAGCCGTACGAAAACAATTTTCTCATCGACGGGACGAGCGTGAGCAACACGCTCAACCCAACCGGTCTTGGCGCCGACGGGGATTCCGTTTCGCCGAGCCAGCTTGATGTCAACGGCGCGGACCAGACCATGTTTTACGAGACGAGCCTGGTGGATTCGATAAGCGTGTTGACCAGCAACGTTTCGGCAAAATACGGGGCCTTTGTCGGCGGAGTGGTCGATGCCGAACTCAAGGATCCGCGAATGGACAGGTGGCGTGGTTCCCTGGAGGGAAGGCACTCCCGGAGCGAATGGTTCGACCTGAGGGGCATGGACGACGAGTCCGATTCGTCGGCGGAGCAGCCCCGCTTCAAGAGTTACTTCACGCAGGGAATGGTGGACGGACCGGTCGGGGAGAATGCGGCGGTGCTGCTTTCCGCTTCCCGGCGATGGTCGGTGATTCCGTTGCTTTTGGAAGAAAGCGAAGAGTCGGAAAGTGTCCAGGATCAACGTCGGAGCAATGAAAATTTTTTCGCCAAAGTGCTCTTGGCACCCAATAGTGATGTGGAATTGCGCCTGGATGCGACCTACGCACCGTATTCGGAGAAGCGCTGGAAACCCAGTTGGCCCGGAAGTGAATGGGACCTGGAGAACAAGGCTTGGCGTTTTGGTGGCGAAGCGGCGTTTCTGGAGAGTTGGGGCAAGCTGACGGCGAGGATCGTATACTCGCAAAATGGCTACAGTCGGGATTCTGCTTCGAATCTACGTGAAGAATTCACCGGCACGGGCGTGCCCGATTCCGATGAATACTCACGCGGTGGGCTTGGGGACGCCATGGTGACCAATCGCGGGATTGATGGCGGGCTGGACCTGGACTTCGACGAGTTCCAGACCGGAGCGCTTGCCTGGCGGGTGTCAACCGGCCTTGATTTGAGCAACGTCGCCACGGAGATGTGGAACGAGGACGCGCGGATCGAGGTCATGAAGGTCCCCTCCAATGGACAATGGCTGCTGACCGAAACGGATTATGCCGAATCCGATCAGTCTGCGACGCTCAACACCCTCGGATGGTATGCGCAGACCGACATCCGGTGGGAGCGCCTGACTCTCACTCCGGGTCTGCGCGTCGATCACGAGGATTTTTCGTACAATACCGACGTGGCCCCCCGTTTCAAGGCGGAACTGGACACCATGGGCGACGGCGTCTTTCGGCTCGTGGGAGGCGTGAACCGCTATTACGGGGGGCAGCTGCGGGCCTACGCCTTCGACCGCTGGCGTCCCTCCGCGAGCCGTCAGGAACGCTGGGATGGGAAGGTCAAGTTCACGGAAGGAGACGACAAGAGCTATGAGGCCAAGGGGCTGAATACGCCGTACTCCGACGAACTCATGGGCGGATTTCTGGGCGAGGCGGCCGATTTTTCGTACGGGCTTGAGTATGTGCGGCGCGACCACCGGGATCAGATCATCAGTAAATTGGCCGGTCAGGACGATGAAGGAGAAGATATTTATAAACTCACGAACGACGGGAAAAGTACGTATGACGGCATAACACTGAATCTTTCCCGTTCTTTCGAGACGCAACGCTTTGGTTCGCACACGCTGACCTGGGCCGCGACGCAATCCAAGACCAGCACCTTCAACGGAGCTTATAACAGTGACGTTGACGTTGATGACGTCAGTAACGGCTACGAGTATGACTATGACAGGGTGTATTATGACGGTGAATTCATCAGCCGCAGCGATATGCCGGCGGATGATTACAACGCTCCCCTCGTGCTGACTGTCTCGTGGTTGGGAAGCTGGTGGGACGATAGATTACGAGCAAATTGCGTGACCCGCTGGAGAGATTCGACGACCGGCCTTAAATCCGACAAGCGGACCGCCGACGAGACGCCCTACGGAACCACCGCGTCCAAGCCGACGACGGAAAGCTCCGAGTGGCTGGACGCTGAAGGCAAATATCATGATGCGTATAAGAAGGGCGTCATTTCCGGGGGGGTGCTCACGGACGTTTCCCTCGAGTTCGACGCGGTCAAAGAGGACATGGTCACCGTGAGCCTGCTCTTCGACATCTTCAATGTTTTCGGTTCCGACGGACACACTGGCGTCAGCGAACGTGCTGGCGACGGAACGTCTCTTCCCCGCAGTGAATACGGCCGCGGCTACTATGCCGGCGTCCGCTGCGAATTCTGATCAGACCGCGTATTTCCGGCGCAGCCGCCGTTCGAGCCGGCCGGCGGCAAGGGAGCAGGAAAAGGTCAGCAGAAAATAGAGCAGGGCCACGCAGGTCCAGACCTCGAAGGTTTGGTAGGTGGTGGCCATGAGCTGCATGCCTTGGAAGGTCAGTTCCTGGATGGAGATGGCCGAGACGATGGCCGAATCCTTGATGGTCGAGATGAGCTGACTGGTCAGGGGCGGGAGCATGTTTCGCGCGGCCTGGGGCAGGATGACGCTCCAGAGAAGCGGGGCGCGGGGAAAGCCCAGGGCGCGTCCGGCTTCCCACTGCCCGGTGGGCACGGCCTGGATGCCGCCGCGCACGATCTCGGCGACATACGCCCCTTCGTATATCCCCAGCGTGATGGCCGCGCCGAGGAACGCATCCAGCTGGCCCAGCGGGCCGGCGGCGATTTCCAGTCCGGTTCTGACCCAGGATGGCGCGTGTCGGACCATGTCGTGCAACGCGGCGCTGGGCACGAGCCGGTCGGTCAGGAAATAATAGCACAGAAAAATCAGGACCAGGGGTGGCATGTTGCGGCAGAACTCCACGAATGTCGTCCCCATGAGCCGCAAGTACAGACTGGCGCTGGTTCGGGCCAGACCGACCAGGACGCCGATGCCCAACGCGCATCCGGCCGACCAGAAGGTCAGCCGGATGGTGGTGAGCAGTCCTTGCACGAGCAGGCCCGGCCGCCCGTCGTCGCGGACAAGGTAGGCCCCGATGGAGTTCCAATCCCAGACATGGGCCGGACTTCGCCCTTTCCAGACCAAAAATCCCAACCCCGTTCCGATGACGGCCAGGACCATGGCGTCCAGCGCCGTCATCCGGAACGCTTCACCTTGCCGCCGGCGCGCGCGGTCAATCACTTGATTCTGCTTTCCCAGTCCACGGTTCTGAACCAATAGTCATACCGTTCCGCCAGCCAGCCCTCGGATTCGGCCACGGTGATCCAATTGTTCAGGAAATTCAGAAAGTCCACGTCGCCCTTGCGGAGGGCGAATCCGATGGGTTCCTTGGTGAAGGTCTCGCCCTTGAGCGGCAGATAGAGGCTGTCCTTGTTCCGGATGGCCTGCTGCTCGGGAAACGGAGCCGAGGCCACCATGGCCTGGGCGCGGCCGTTGAGGACTTCCTGCAGGGCCTGGGCCTCGTCGTCGAACATGCGCAACGTGGCCTGGGGCATGAATTTTTGGGCGGCGGCCACGGACGTGGCTCCGGTCTTCACGGCCAGGGTGACGCCGGGCTTGTTGAAGTCGGCCAGCGTGACCAAGCCGGGAGCGGTCTGCTTGCTCGCGACGAGGGACATGCCGGAATATTCGTAGGGCTGGGAAAAATTCACCTTGAGATTGCGGCTCGGGAGAATGCCCATGCCGCCGATGATGATGTCGAACTTGCCGGTCAGGAGGGCGGGGATGATGCCGGACCATTTTGTCGGCGCGAACTCCACCTCCACGCCCATGTCCTGGGCCACGCGCCGGGCCACGTCGATTTCGAAGCCGATGAATTCTCCGTTTTTGTCCTTCATGGCCCAAGGCACGAAGGTGTCGAAACCCACGCGCAGCACGCCCCGTTCCTGGATCTGGTCCAAGGCGCTGGCGGGTTCCGCCGAGGCCCGCAGGGGCGCGGCCAGGGCCAGGCAACACAGCACGACATACAGGAATCGCGACATAATCCCTCCGGGAAGATTGAAGTTTAGATCCGGCGGCCGGTTTCCAGCCGTCGCGCCAGTCCGGACAGGCTCCACGTGACCAGGAGATACAAGGCGGCCACGGTGAACCAGATTTCGAAGCTCAAAAAAGTTTCGGCCACGATGGCCTGACCCTGCATGGTCAGATCGAAGATGGCGATGGTCGAGACCAGGGCCGAATCCTTGATCAGCGATATGCCCTGGCTGGTCAAGGGGGGGAGGCTGTCGCGCAGGGCCTGGGGCAGGATGACCTGTCGGTAGACCGCGCTCGTGCTCATGCCAAGGCTGAGGGCTCCTTCCCATTGCCCCCGGGGCACGGCCAGGATGCCGGCGCGGATGATTTCCGAGGCATACGCGCCCTCGAAGAGGGAGAGGGCCAGAACAGCCGAGGCCATGCGGTCGATGTCCAGGATGGGCGCGAGCACGAAATAGATGAAAAAGATCTGGACCAGCAGGGGCGTGCCGCGGATCAGCTCCAGATAGACTGCGGCCGCCGCCCGTCCAAGCATGGAATCGGAAAGGCGCAGCAGGGCCGCGCCCAGGGCCACGACCGAGGCGCCGAGAAGAGCCAGGACCGAGATGACGAGGGTGGTTCCCGCTCCGCGCAGCAACGGTCCGGGCGAGCCGTCCGCGAGAAGCAGGAAGCGGGGCACGCGATACCATTGCCATGTGTACCCCGAGGTCTCGGCCCCATGCGCCGCCACCCAGACAATGCCGAGCATGGTCAGGACATAGGCGAGGATGGCGCTGCTGGTGGTCCAGCGCGCTCTGGGCTTGGGGCGTGGCGGCTGCATCGGTGGGAACGGCGCGCGACCCGGTGGTCGCGGGTCGCGCGCCTCGATGTTATTGAGGGCGGATGGTCATGACCGGGATGGGTGAAGTTTTGACCACCTTCTCGGCCACGGATCCAAACAGAAGCCGGTTCAGTCCCTGGCGGCCATGGGTGGCCATGACGATGAGGTCCGCGCCTTCGGACTGGGACAGATTGACGATGGCCTCGGCCGCGTCGCCGCTGACCACCTTGCCGGTGGCGCGCACGTCGGTGAAATGCGTGGTCACGAACTCGTTCATGGTTTTTTCGGCTCCGCTGACAATGTCTCCCACCAACTGCGGCAGGGACGCGGCGGGCAGATCGAAGATTTCATATTGGATCATGGATGGCGCGACATAAACGACAATGATTTCGGCGTCGAATTTCTGGGCCAATTCCCGGGCCGTCTTGGCGATGGCCGGGCTCGCCTCGGAAAAGTCCACCGGGCAGAGAATCTTGGAAAACATGGTCATGAGGGGCCTCCTTGGAGTGTAGAAGCATGTTTCGTGAACGCCATGTCCTTGCGTGTACCACAGTCGAAGGGCTTTGCAAGCAATCGAAGGATGTTGCGATCCACGGGGGTTGCGTGCGCGCCGTCATCGAGGGCTGGGCGTGGAATGTTCGTCGCGGGGAAAAATTTTCGCGTTCGCGGCGTGAATCGGGGAAATGATCTACCACTTTCGTGAAAAAAGTATTATCGGGAAAGTATCTCGCCGCTCGGTGCGGTGGAATTTTACTTATATTTTCATCACAGGGGGATGTTATGAGAACATTGGGCATTTTCGGGGTGATCTTGCTGGTGCTCGGTCTTGTGATGGTTGGAGGGTGCGCGAAAAAAGTGAGTTCGACCCCTGCCGGGACGTCCGCAGTGAGCAGCAGCGAGGGTGCGGGAGGAGGCTTGTCGGCCGAGGAACTCGAAGCCAAGCGCCAGGCGGAATTGCAGCGGCAGGCCATCGACAAGATCGGGGCGGATCGGATCTATTTCGCCTTCGACAAGAGCGACCTGACTCAGGAGTCCCGCCAGACGCTGACGGAAAAGGCGGAACTGTTGAAGTCGTTCCCCGCGCTGGTCGCCTTGATCGAGGGCCACTGCGACGATCGTGGAACCAACGAGTACAACATGGCCCTCGGCGCGCGCCGGGCGCAGGCCGCGTATGATTATCTGGTCCAGCTCGGGATCGAGGCGTCCCGTTTGTCGATGATCAGCTATGGCGAGGAATATCCCGCTGTTCCGGGAACGGGGGAGGAGGCGTGGTCCAAGAACCGTCGGGACGAGTTCAAGGCCAGCGTGAAATAGACGCGCCGTGAAGTCCGCTCGCCGTGCGCGAGGAAGCCCGCTTCTCGTTTGCGCGGAGCGGGTGCGCGCGGAATAAAAAAAAGCCGGTCGCGATGACCGGCTTTTGATTTCTGGAGCCCACAAGCAGGATTGAACTGCTGACCTCGTCCTTACCAAGGACGCACTCTACCGACTGAGCTATGTGGGCTTTCGTTGTGGTCGGGATGAGAGGATTTGAACCTCCGGCCCCTTGAACCCCATTCAAGTGCGCTCCCAGACTGCGCTACATCCCGACAACGAGACACTGCATTTATGGACGACCCCGCTCTTTGTCAAATACTTTTTGCAAATTTTTTTCATCTCCGAAAGTTCTCATTGCAGCGCGGGGATCTTCCCGGAAAGAGCGGGGCGCGGAGTCGCCCAGGATCGATGCTTTCGACCCTGGGCGCGTGTTCAGATCGAGAACCGGGAGACCAGCTCCGACAGGCGTTCGGCCAGGGTGGAGAGTTCGGTCGCGCTCTGCTGCACGGTCTGGCTGCTCATGGTCATTTCCTCGGAAGCCGAGCGGACCTTTTCAATGTCGCGGCTGATGGACTGGGTCATGGCCGAACTGGTGGCCACGTTTTGGTTGATCTCGGTGATGCCCATGGATGCCTGACCAACATTCTCGGCGATGTCGCGGGTGGTCACGGATTGTTCTTCCACGGCCGCGGCGATGGTTCCGACGATGTCGTTGACCTCGCCGATGACGTCCGTGATCTCGCCGATTTCGCGCACGGTCTGGCCGGTCACGGACTGGATGCCGTTGATCTTTTTCCGGATGTCCTCGGTCGCCTTGGCGGTTTGTTGCGCCAGTTCCTTGATTTCATTGGCGACGACCGCGAAGCCCCGTCCTGCCTCGCCGGCTCGAGCCGCCTCGATCGTTGCATTCAGGGCCAGAAGGTTGGTTTGGGAGGAGATGGCCGTGATGGCGGTCGTGACCGCGTTGATTTCCTTGGCGGCCACTCCCAGTTCGTGGACGCGGTCGGATGTCGTTCTGGATTTGTCCACCGCGTTGGCGGTGGTGTTTCTGGCCCGCTCGGAATTCTGGGCGATTTCCTGGATGGTGGCCGACATCTCCTCGGCCGCCGTGGCCACGGTGCTCATATTGATGGAGGCTTCTTCCATGGCTGCGGACACGGAATTCATGTTGCCGCTGACTTCTCCGGCCGAGGTATTGACCGTGCCCGCCAGATGAGCGGTCTGGGTCGAATTCCCGGTCATCTGGGAGGAGATGGCCGAAAGTTCCGAGGACGAGGCGGCCAGGGCCTGGGTCGCGGCGGAGATCTCGCCGAGCATTTCCTTGGTCCGCTCGACCATGGTGGTCATGGAGCTGGCCAGATGGCCAATGGCGTCCGGGGCTGGATAGGAGAAGTTCACGGTGTAGTCGCCCTCGGCTACCTTCAGACTTTGGCTGGCCAACTGGTTCAGGGGACGGGAAATGGCTCGGATCAGCAGGATGGAGATGACGACGCCAAGGCCAAGGGCGCCGCCTCCGACAATGCCGCTGTCGATGATGATCTGGCGATCCAGGCCACGCACCATTTGCGTGCTGTCCAGGCCGACGCCCAGATGCCAATCCCAAGGTTCGAAATACCGAGTATGGGTGGTTTTGTGTTTTCCGTCCCATGCGTATTCGAGAAATCCCTCCCGATGGGCGCGGAACAGATCGCCGGCGCCGGGCTGGTCGAAAAGGTTTTGTCCTTCAAGCTTGGGGTGGACGAGAAGATTTCCCTTGGAATCATAGACAAAGAAATAGCCGACCCCGGCGGCCTTGGTGGTGGCCAAAATTTCCCGCAGTTGCGGCGTGAGAATTTTGCGGCCGACGAAGAGTGCCCCGACGATGGTTCCGTTCGCGTCCTTGAGGGGCTTGTAGGAGGTCAAGAACCAATCGTTCACGACAAAGGCCCGCCCCGTGTAGGGCTGTCCACGCAGGATGGCTTGGCAGACCGGGCTGGTGGACGGGATGTAGGTGCCCACGGCCCGCTGGCCGGCCGTGTTTGTGACGTTGGTGGCGATGCGTAGCAACTTGCCGTCCACGAGTTGAAAAATGGTGGCGACGCCGCCAACCATATTCTGAATCTTGTCCACGAGACGCCCATTGCCGTTGAGGGGGCTGCCGTCGGCGTTCAGCGTCGGGAATCGCGCCTGCTCCTGGGCCTTGGTCTCCTGGTTGGTGATGGTTTCCGCGCGCATGGCCTCGCGATCGAGAAGGATTTCGCCCAGGCCCGCGATCTCGTTTTCCAGAATAAGCATGTCGCCGGCCAATTTTTCCTGCAGGATCGAATGCTGGGCGGTCAGGGAATTGAAAACGGATCCACTCATGTTTTCCAGGGCGTCGCGGCCCAGCTCGAACAGACCGGAGCGCACTTGTAGGGTGGTTACCGTGTTCACGAGAAGGATGGACAGGACGAGAATCGTCGAGATGCCGACGAACAGTTTGGTCGTGAACTTGATGGACCGGGTGTTGAGCATGAAACCTCCTGGCTGAAGATGACGGATTCCCTCGGACTCTATGGCCTTGAGTGGTGGAATGCAATGCGAATTATGGGGAAATGCGAGGTATGTCAGTATGTTATTTGGCCATTAGGAGCGCAGGGTCGCCCGCAGGCGGTTGGGGTGGATCAGCAGTTCCAGGGCGGCTTCGATGCCGGGCGCGATCAGATTAGCCGCGGCGAGGGCGGCCCACGCCACGCCTTCGGGTTGGAGTACGGCCATGGACAGGCCGGCCGCGGCCAGCATGGATGCGTCGTTATTGCCGTTGCCGAGGCAGGCGCAACTTTCGGCGCCCAGGGCGCGGATATAGGCCAGCTTGGCGTTTTTTTCGTCGCCCTGGGGCAGGACGCGCACCGTGTAGTCCGTGCTGCCGAAGGTGGTTTTCACCGTGCCGAAGGTGTCGGCGGTCAGGATGTGGATGGAGAGGATGGCCTTGAGTTGGCTCAGCCGGGAAAAGACCCCTGGCTGGATGTGTCCGTCCAGGGCCAGGGTGCCGTTGTAGTCCAGCACCAGATGGCGCAATTGTCTGTGGCCGAAGCCGGGGATGTCGAGTTCAAGCATGGGGTCCTTGGCCGCGCGGGCCTCGTGGTTCCGAATGATGGGACTTGGCGATGTACATGAGACGGTCGGCCTCGCGCAGCAGGTCGTCCAGGGTTTGCCCGGCCTGGTGGCGGGCCATGCCCACGGACGCCGAGACGGGTGGCGCGCCGTGCTGGCCATGAGGGGGCTCGATGCCGGCCAGGGCCGTTTGCAGACGGTCCAGGAAGGTTTGGGCCATGGCTCCGTCCGTGTCCGGCAGCAGGATCACGAATTCGTCCCCGCCCAGGCGGACGAAGATGTCGTAGGCGCGGATCATGGCCTGGATGGTCTGGACGACCCGGATCAGGATGAGGTCCCCGGCGTCGTGGCCGAGGGTGTCGTTGATGGCCTTGAAGCCGTTTAAGTCAATGAAGAAGAGGTGCACCGGAAAGGCGCGGCGCGTGGCGAATTCCAGGATGCGCGGGGCATGGCGTTCCAGGTAGGCGCGGTTGTTGGCCCCGGTCAGGGGATCGCGCACGCTCAACTCCTCCAACTGGGCGTGTTCCTGGGCGTTGATCAGGGTGCAGGCCAGGATGTCGCCGAAATGGCTTAAGAAATCAGTGGCCTTGTCCGGTCCGTAACGCTTGGGATCGGGATCGTGGGCGGAGAGGAAGCCGATGATCGCGCCGGGCTGGTATTTGTGACGCAGGGCGAGGATGAAGCAGGAGCCCGCCGTGGGGGCGGGGTCCTGGCCCAGGAAAAAAGCCGGGTCCTCGACGCCTTGGATGTCGCCGAGGTGGAGCAGGGGCCAACGCGGGGCGGGCGTGAACGGGAACATCCGTTCGCGCAGCCGTCGCGTCGGCGCCCATCCGAAATCCGGCGGCCGGTTCGCGCCAAAGAGATCCTCGTCCAGGACCACGTGCAGGGACGGCATGGACCGCAGGCTTCGGATCGTTTCCATGGCTTCGGGCAGGTCGTCGATGCGCTTGACCTGTTGGATGACGTCGATGCTGGAGCGGAAGATGTCGAAGGTGTCGAGGAGGTCCTTGTAGGCGCTGACCGTGGCTTCGAAGGCGGTTTTGGAGGCGCGCAGTTTTTGGCGCAGTTCCTCCGGCTCGGCCTGGCCGTCCGGGGACGCGGCCGCCCGGGCGCGCCCCCAGGCGAGGACTTGGTCCAGCAGTTTTTGACATCTGGCCGCGTTTTTCTTGCGCGCGCAGAATTTTATGCCCCTCAGCAGCGCGCGCAGGTCGTCGAGGGATTGCTCCGGGTCGCGTTCCATGCCGGACTCAGCGCAGTTTCCGCAGCGTGTCCAGGACCTCGGCCGCGTGTCCGGCCGCCTT
>CAYLNA010000003.1:0-39275 GCA_964384665.1 uncultured Desulfovibrionaceae bacterium
GTCTGGTCCCCGGACATGAGCGGCCAGATCTCGTGCATGGTCGCGGTGCAGGTCGCGCAGGGCGTGAGCAGGTAATCGAAGTTTTCCTTCTCGAAGAGTTCCAGATTGCACTTCACGAGCTTGTCGAAGGATTCCTTGTCGCCGGAGGCCAAGGCCGGGATGCCGCAACAGGCTTGGCCGGCGGGCATGTAAATGCCGATCTCATGATGCGTCAAGACCTTCAGGATGGCCTGACCGACCTGCGGGTAAATCTTGTCGACCACGCAGCCGGGAAAAAAGGCCACCCGGTATCCGCCCTTGCCGGGCCGGGTGTTGCGGGCCGATTCCAACTTGCGCAGAGGTTTCTTGGCCAGAGGCATGAAGTGCCGCTCGCCGATGACCGGCACGTTGAGACGCGAACAGGACGAACCGATGACTTCGTTGGCGGTCTTGGTGAACACGCCCTGGAACTTGGAGGCCACGTCCAAAACGGAGTTGAAAAGCGCCGGCTTGGTCAACAGACCCTGAAAAATAGCCTTCTTGGCGGCGGGTAGTCCCATGTACGTGTTCACGATGACGCGGGCCTTGAGGAAGATGTCCAGGACCTTCACGCCGCTGGGACAGTTGGCCGCGCAGGAGCCGCACAAGAGGCACATGTTCAGCTTGTTCTGCACCCCTTCCGGGTCCTTGATCATCTCGTGGGACAGATTTTCCAAAAGCGCGATCTTGCCCCGGGCCACGTCGCCCTCGCTCATGGTCTCGGCGAAAACCGGACACACGGCCTGACACATGCCGCACTTCATGCAGGTGACCATCTGGTCATCCAGCTCGTGCAGCATCTTGGCCAGCTGATGAACGTCTTGAGTCATTGCTAGCCTCCGATGATCTTGCCGGGATTGAGCAGGTAATTGGGATCGACAGCCTTCTTCAGCTTACGCGAGTAGATGATCGTCGCCTTGGTCGTTTCCTTTTCCAGCCACTTGGACTTGGCCAGGCCAATGCCGTGCTCGCCGGACAGGGTTCCACCCAGGGACAGGGCCACGTCGAAAATTTCATCGACGGCCTGCTCCACGCGGTGGAATTCATCCTTGTCGCGCTTGTCGGTCAAAATGGTCGGATGCAGGTTGCCGTCGCCGGCATGACCGAAGGTGCCGATCTGCAGGCGATACTTGGCCGCGATGTCGTTGATGGCCTTGATCATGGCCGGAATTTGGCTGCGCGGCACGGTGGCGTCTTCCAGGACCGTGGTCGGACGGGCGCGGGCCAGGGCCGGCAGCGCGTTGCGGCGGGCTTCCCAGAGCTTGTTCTTCTCGGCGGCGTCCTTGGCCAGCTGCACGCGGCGAGCGCCATTCTTCTTGCAGATCTCGACGACCTTGGCCGCATCGTCCTCGACCAGGCTGATGTGTCCGCCGTCGACCTCGATCAGCAGGATGGCGGCGGCGTCCTTGGGCAGGCCGGCCTTGGTGAAATCATCGACATAGTTGATGGTCGCGTTGTCCAGGAGTTCCAGGGTACAGGGCACGATCTTGTTGGCGATGATGGCGGCCACGGTCTCGGAGGCTTTGTTGATGTCGTCGAACTCGGCCAGCATGGCCTTGGAGGCGACTGGCGGCGGCACGAGCTTGAAAATGATCTCGTCGAACACGCCCAGGGTGCCTTCGGAACCGACCATGAGCTGAGCGAGATTGAGGCCGGTCACGCACTTGACGGTCTTGCCGCCGGATTTGACGTACTCGCCCTCGGCGTTCCAGAAATTCACGCCCATGACATAGTCCTTGGTCACGCCGTACTTCAGCCCGCGCAGGCCGCCAGCGTTCTCGCTGACGTTGCCGCCCAGGGTGGAGACAGCCTGGGAACCCGGATCCGGCGGATAGAACAGGCCGCGCTTGGCCACCTCGGCCGCGAACTTGGCCGTGACCACGCCGGGCTGGACCACGGCGTACAGATCCTGCTCGTTGATTTCGAGGATCTTGTTCAGGCCGTTGGTCAGAATGACCACGCCGTGTTCCTTGGTCGGGATGGTGCCGCCGCTCAGGTTGGTGCCGGCGCCGCGAACAGTCATGGGCAGATTGTTCTCGTTGCACAGGGCCACGGTCTTGCCGAGCTGCTCGCTGTTGGTGGGACGGAGCACCAGCTCTGGGATGACCGCGTCGAGCACGGCGGCATCGTAGGAATAGGCGTGCCGGTCGGACTCGCTGTCCAATACGTTTTGTTTACCTAAAAGAGTAATGAATTCATTTTTCAAAGCTGTGGAAATCATCAGAGTTCTCCTTGCGCGTGATTCTCTGATCCGAACCATCGAGGGCCATTCCCTGGAGTGTTGTTCGAATTCCGGATGAGGCGTCATCGGGAAAACCAACAACACGGAAACAAAGGGGGGGGGCAAAGCCCCCCCGAGAGACTATGGCAACATCCAGCTCAGCGGATACGCCTGCAGATAGGTCAGGATACACACGAAGGTGATCATGGCCAGGGAATGCTTCAAGGTGAACAGGAACAGATTGCCTTCCTGGCCGACCATGTTCGCGGCGGCGGTGGCCACGGAAATGGACTGCGGGGAGATCATCTTGCCGGTGACACCGCCGGAGGAGTTCGCGGCCACGCAGAGTTCGGGGGATACGCCGATCTGCTGGGCCGTGGTCATCTGCAGGTTGCCGAAGAGCAGGTTGGAGGACGTGTCGGAACCGGTCAGGAACACGCCAAGCCAACCAATGATCGGCGAGAACAGCGGGAACAGGGAGCCGGTCTGGGCAAAGGCCAGACCCAGGGTGGAACTCATGCCGGAGTAATTCATGAGGTAGGCCAAGCCCACGATCATGGAGATGGTCAGGATGGGGAAGCGCAGCTGCACGACGGTCTTGCCAAAGCAGGTCACGGCGCGGCCGACGCCATAGTTGGGCAGCACAGTCAGGGACAAAATGCCGGCAAACAACACGGCGGTGCCGGGAGAGGTCAGATAGTTGAACTTGTATAGGGCCTTGTACACGGTGTCCTGAGCCACAACCGGAACGGTCTTGGTGATCAGGGAGTCAAGGCCGGGCCAGGCGAAGGTGATGACCGTGGACTTCATCATGTCCTGCACGGGCTTCAGGCCCCACACGAAGACCATGGCCGCCAGGATGATCCAGGGCATCCAGGCGCGGAAGACTTCAGCCTGGGAGTAATTGCACACGGCCTTGCCGGTGGAAGCGGGCTCGTTGGGAAAACGCCAGATGTTCTTGGGCTGCCAGACCTTCAGGAACAGGCCCAGACCGACGATGGTGGCGATGGCGGACAGGACGTCAGGCAGCATCGGACCGACAAAGTTGGAGGTCACGAACTGGGTCACCGCAAAGCACAGACCGGCTACGATACACGCCGGGAGCACTTCCACGGAGCGCTTGAAGCCGCACATGGTCACGGACAGCCACAGGGGCACGATGACGGACAGAAACGGCAGCTGACGGCCGGTAATGGCGCTGATGTGCATGACATCGAGCTTGGTCAGTTCGGCCACGGCGATGATCGGAATACCCAGGGCGCCGAAGGCGACCGGTGCGGTGTTGGCGATCAGGCACAGACCGGCGGCGTACAGCGGGTTGAAGCCCAAGCCGACCAGCATGGCGGCGGTGATGGCCACCGGAGTGCCGAACCCGGCTGTGCCTTCGATGAAGGAACCAAAGGCAAAGGCGATGAAGATGGCCTGCAGACGCCGGTCTTCGGTGATGGTCGCGAGCGAACTTTTGATGATCTCGAACTGCCCGCTTTCAACGGTCATGTTGTAAACCCAGATGGCCGTCACGACGATCCACACGATGGGGAAGATGCCGATACCCGCCCCATAAAGGAAGGAAGACGCAGCCAGGGATGCGGGCATGCCCCACACTGCCACGGCGACAAGCAGGGCGCCAGTCAAAGCAAGCCCAGCAGCGAAATGTCCCTTGGCTCTCCTCACGGCCAACATGAAAAAAAGAATGTACAGCGGAACGGCGGCGATAAGCGCCGAGACAGTGATGTTGCCGAATGGATCGTAAACCTGCAACCAATTCATAATGGAATCTCCCTCCTAAAAAAACCGATGAAAAAGACCGCCGGAGCGCGGATACCCCTATCCGTGCTCCGGCGGCGTGCCTCTACTTACTTGCCTTCACGGCCGTCATTGCAGGGCTCGTCCTTCTTGTTGGCCCCGGAATGCTCGGCGGTCGTGGTGAGCGTACAGCCATCGCCCTCGGCGCCGGCGGTCGCGGGCTTGGCGTCCGCCTTGACCACGGCCGGTTCCATCTTGGCGAGGTACTGGTACATCTCGAAACGCTCCAGATAATCCTGCTCGATCTGGGTCCGCAGCCGCTTGGAATCCTCGGGCGCGATCTTCTCCAGCAGGGCGTATCTGTTTTCGCTGGCCAGGAACTCCTGCATGGTTCCATCCGGAGCCTTGGAGTCCAAGGAGAACGGATTCTTGCCTTCGTCGGCCAGCAACGGGTTGAAGCGATACAGCGGCCAGTAGCCGGACTGCACGGCCAGTTTCGCTTCGAGCTGGGTCTTGCCCATGCCCTTGCGGATACCCTGGTTGATGCACGGAGCATACGCGATGATCAGGGACGGTCCGGGATACGCCTCGGCCTCGCGGAAGGCCTTCAGGAGCTGCTGCTTGTCGTATCCCATGGAAACCGTGGCCACATAGACATAGCCGTAGCTCATGGCCATGCGTCCCAGATCCTTCTTGCCCGTTCTCTTTCCAGAGGCCGCGAACTTGGCGATGGAGCCGAGCGGAGTCGCCTTGGAGGACTGTCCGCCCGTGTTGGAGTACACTTCCGTGTCCATCACCAGCACGTTGATGTCTTCACCAGAGGCCAGAACATGGTCCAGCCCGCCATAGCCAATATCGTAGGCCCAGCCGTCACCGCCGAAGATCCAGAAGGAATTCTTGGTGAACAGCTCCTCGCGCTCGTAGATTTCGTCGAGCAGCGCGTCACGGTTGGTGAAGGCCAGGATGTCACGGATGGTGTCGCCGTATTCCTTGCATTTCTCGGCATTGCCGCGATTTTCCAGCCAGCCCTTGAAGGCCTCGGCCAAATCCTCGGGCAGCTCGCCCTGCAGGGCCTTGACGACCAGATCGGCCAGCTTGGCCTGACGCTGGGCATAGGCCATCTGGATGCCGTAGCCGAACTCGGCCGCATCCTCGAACAGGGAATTGCCCCAGGCCGGGCCGTGTCCGTCGGCGTTGACCGTGTACGGCGTGGTCGGCGCGGAAGCGCCCCAGATGGAGGAACAGCCCGTGGCGTTGGCGATGATCATGCGCTCGCCGAAGAGCTGGGTCAGAACCTTCACGTACGGAGTTTCGCCGCAGCCGGCGCAGGCGCCGGAGAATTCCATCAGCGGCTTCTGGAACTGGCTGCCCTTGACCGTGTCGCGGCGGACCAGGTTGTCCTTGAAGGACACGGTGGTCGAGAATTCGTAGTTGGGAATTTCACGCTCGGTCTGGGTGGCCAGGGGCTTCATGACCAGGGCCGGAGTCTTGGCCGGACAAATGTCGGCGCAATTGCCGCAGCCCAGGCAGTCCATGGTGTTGACCTGGATGCGGAACTTCATGCCCTTGAATTCTTTGCCCAGGGCGTCCAGGGTTTCGTAGGTCGCCGGAGCGCCTTCCATTTCCTCTGCGGTGGCCACGACGGGAATGATGGCCGCGTGCGGGCAGACAAAGGAGCACTGATTGCACTGGATGCAGTTGGCCGGGATCCATTCGGGCACGTTGATGGCCACGCCGCGCTTTTCAAACTGGGCCGTGGCCACGGGGAAGAGGCCGTCGGGTTCGAAGGCGGAAACGGGCAGGGTGTCGCCCTTCTGGGCCAGGATGGGCCGCATGACGTTCTTGACGAAATCCGGAACGTCCTTTTCCTCGACGTGCTCGCAAACGGCCTCGGCCCAGGATGCAGGATACTTGATCTCGATCAGGTTCTCGATGGCCTGGTCCACGGCGGCGATGTTCATGTTGACGATCTTGTCGCCCTTCTTGCCGTACGCCTTCTTGATGGACTTCTTGAGCAGAGCCACCGCTTCCTCGAAGGGCATGACGTCGGCCAGCTTGAAGAAGGCGGTCTGCATGACCATGTTGATGCGGTTGCCCAGGCCAACGGCGGTCGCGATCTTGACCGCGTCGATGGTGTAGAACTTGAGGTTCTTCTTGGCGATGGTCCGGCGCATGGACGCGGGCAGTTCCTTCTCCATGTCCTCCAGGGTCCACTCGGAGTTCAGGACAAAGGTGCCACCATCCTTGATGCCTTCCAGAACGTCGTAGGTATGCACGTAGCTGGACTTGTGACAGGCGATGTAGTTGGCCGAGTTGACCAGATAGGTGGACTGAATCGGGGACTTGCCGAAACGCAGGTGAGACACGGTGATGCCGCCGGACTTCTTGGAGTCGTAGGCGAAGTAACCCTGGGCGTACATGTCGGTGTTGTCGCCGATGATCTTGATGGCTTCCTTGTTCGCGCCGACGGTGCCGTCGGAGCCAAGGCCCCAGAACTTGCACTGAATGGTTCCGGCCGGCGTGGTGTCGGCGAACTCCGGAACATCCAGGGAAGTGTGGGTGACGTCGTCCTCGATGCCCACGTTGAAGTGGGTCTTGGGTGCGGCGGCCAGCATGTTGTCGAACACGGCCTTGACCATGGCCGGGGTGAATTCCTTGGAGCCGAGGCCGTAGCGACCGGCGACGATCTCGGGCATTTCGCCGCGCTCCATGTAGGCGGTGCAGATGTCCTTGTAGAGCGGATCACCCTTGGCGCCGGGTTCCTTGGTGCGATCGAGCACGGTGATGACGGATGCGGTAGCCGGCAGGACCTGCAGAAAATAATCGGACACGAACGGACGGTACAGGCGGACCTTGACCAGACCGACTTTCTCGCCCTGGGCCAGGAGGTGGCGAACCACTTCCTCGATGGTCTCGCAGCCGGAGCCCATGGCCACAATGACGCGCTCGGCCTGGGGATGACCGACATAGTCGAAAGGCTTGTAGGAACGGCCGGTGATGGAGGCGACCTTCTTCATCTGATCGACGACGATGGACGGAACCTGATCGTAGTAGGCATTGGCGGCTTCGCGAGCCTGATAGTAGATGTCGGGGTTCTGAGCCGTGCCGCGGATGGTCGGGCTGGCCGGGCTCATGGCGCGGGCGCGGAAATCGGCGATGGCCTCGTGATTGACGACCGTTTTGATGTCTTCGTAGTCGATGACTTCGATCTTCTGCAGCTCGTGGGAGGTGCGGAAACCATCGAAGTAATGCAGAAAGGGCACGCTCGATTCAATGGCGGCCAGGTGCGCGACCAGGGCCAGATCCATGCACTCCTGCACGGAACTGGAGGCCAGCATGGCGAAGCCGGTCTGGCGGCAGGCCATGACGTCCTGATGATCGCCGAAAATGGACAGAGCCTGGGCCGCGATGGCGCGCGCGCTGACATGGAAGACGCCCGGGAGCAGCTCGCCGGAAATCTTGTACATGTTCGGGATCATCAGCAGCAGGCCCTGCGAGGCCGTGAAGGTGGACGTCAACGCGCCGCCGGCCAGGGAGCCGTGCACCGCGCCCGCCGCGCCGGCTTCGGACTGAAGCTGACGCACCAGCACCTTCTGATCGAAAATATTGAGACGTCCCTGCGCGGCCCATTCATCCGCGATCTCGCCCATGGTCGAGGACGGGGTGATCGGGTAAATGGCGGCCGTATCGCTCATCGCATACGCGATATGCGTGACAGCGGTATTTCCATCCATGGTTTTCATATTTTTAGCCATGCATCTTCTCCTAAAAAGCCAGTTTGGTGTTTCAGGCGATCGTCCACAAACGGCAACGCCCGGACGAACCGCCAAATAACAAATTGCGTGCCAGCTCAAAAAAACACAACCAATCGCATAAAATTACATACTTTTCTTTCCTGTCTGAAAAATAATTCTCACCTCCCTTGCGGAGAGTCCTAAAAAACGGACAGAAATTTCTTTGCCCTGCGTCTAGCATGTTATTCCAACCCTGGGAACAAACAACTTAAAAAAGGTTAACGTGCTCAAATTCAAGGTTAATGGCGTAAATTCAAGCAGTATCGCCGTTTGTCTGAATTTTCGGATGCGTCATTACGGCCTGGCTCCGCCCGCGATCCAGCAGGAAGGCCCTGTTCGAGCAGGACCTTTTCGGTCGAGAAAAATCACCCGCCGAGTCGGATAACCGCCTGGAAAGACAACTCGGAATCCAAGAAATCCGAAATCCCGGACAAAAAAATCATTTTTGATCCTGGCAGATTTTGGTTGACTGAACAACCATTTTTTTGGAAGGAACTCATCGAAGGCAACGCCATGACCGACGGCCGCCATGCCATCCCTCCCCGTCGCCCATGCCGCCCTGCGATGCGGAATCACCCCGTTCCGCGTCACGATTTCTTGGTATCTGTCCGGCTTTCCTCCTCCCCCTCGCGCCGCGCGCTCCCGATCACGTCCACGGACTGTCGGGAGCCGTCGGTCTTTCCGCGCTTCCCCGGATACACGAAACCATGCGCCCCGCGTCCTGCGGCGCGGATTTGGCAATTTTCTTGCAGAAATTTTCGCGAACAGCTTGGCATGCGCCCAAAAGCTGTCTATGTATACGATAATTCGGAGGTTTATATGAAAGGAAAAACCATAACCAAGCACGGCGTGATCAAGGGATTGTCCCAAACCGAGACAATGCAGTTGTCACAATTACTCACGCCGATTCAGCGCCAGCGCATCAACGAGGGGGACAGCGTCCTGGTCAAGACGGAATATATCGTGGATTCCTGGAAGGAATACTGGCTCGGACTGGAGCCGGAAGACGACTAGCCGCCTACGGCTCAAGGCCGTGCTTTTTGAGAACAGCGTACAGATGGGACCGGGACAATCCGGAAATGGCGACCATTTTCTGAATATCCTTGCCGTGCGCCCGCAGGAGTCTGACCAGATAGTCCCGCTCCATCCTCAGCTTGAACTCTTTCAAGGTTTCGTTGAACTCCGCGCCATGGTCCACGCCTGACGCCGCCGCATCCAGCACACCCGTCTCGCCCCTGCTTCGACTCAGCATGGATTTCGTCACCCGGATACGCACCGCCTGCGGCAAATGCTGCGCGTAGACCGTTTTTTCCGCTCCGGACAAAACAAAGGCCTGTTCGATGGTGTTGAACAGCTCGCGCACGTTCCCCGGCCAATCATACTGCCTGAGCACGGTCACGAATTCCGGGTCCATCTCCTTTTCCGGAATATTGCGCTGCCGACACAAACGGTCGATGTGATATTTGGCCAGCACCGCGATGTCGTCCTCGCGCTCGCGCAAGGGCGGCAGGACCACGTGGATGGTGTTGATGCGGTAATACAAATCCTGGCGGAATTCTCCGGCCCGAACCATGGCCTCCAGATCCCGGTTGGTGGCGCAGATCAGCCGGAAATCGCTTTCCAACTCATGGTTCGAACCCACCGGCCGGAAGCGCCGCTCCTGCAGCACCCGCAAGAACGTCTTCTGGGCCGAAAGCGGCAGCTCCCCGATTTCATCCAAAAAAAGCGTGCCCTGATCGGCCAGCTTGACCAGCCCGATCCGATCCTTGGCCGCGCCGGTGAACGCGCCCTTGGTGTGCCCGAAAAGGATGCTCTCCAGCAGGGTCTCGGTCAGGGCGGCGCAGTCCACCACCACGAAGGACCGGGCGGAGCGGAGGCTGTTGCGGTGAATGGTCCGGGCCAGCAGCTCCTTGCCGGTCCCGGTTTCTCCGGTGACCAGCACCGTTGAATCCGATCCACTGGCCTGGGCCGCGCGCTCGTAGCACTGCCGCATGACCGCGCTGTCGCCGACGATCCCGGTCAAATCGAGGTTCCGCGCCGCGCCTTGGGCCTCCCGTTCGGCGCGGTGGCTCAGGGCGCGATTCAGGGTCTCCTTGATCTGCTTGATGGGCGAAGGCTTGACCAGATAGTCCCACACTCCGCCCTGGATGGCCAATTCGGCCCCGTCCGGATCACCCTCCCCGGTCAGGACGATGACATCCGGCGGCCCGATCCGCCCCCGAATGCGCCCCAGGGCGTCCAGACCATTGCCATCGGGCAGGCGCACATCCAAAAAGACGATATCCACCCCATCCTGCTCCAGACATTCCAGGCCATCGCGCAGGGTCAGGGCGGCGACGCACTCGTGGCCCAGGCGCAGGGCCATGCTCTCCAGGGTTTCGCAGACCTGCCGGTCATCGTCGATAATCAGAATCCGGGCCATCACGCGTCCTTGTCCAGGACATCCCGAATGGCGCATCCGAGCATGTCCTTGTTGTAGGGTTTGCCGAGAAAATACTTGATGTTTCCAGCCCGGGCATGAAATTCGGCGGCCCGCTTGCGGCCGGAGACCAAGATCACCGGCAGGTCGGGACGACAGCGCTCGACGGCCCTGGCCACGTCGAAGCCGTTCATGCCGGGCATGTCATAGTCCGTGACGACGAGGTCGATATCCAGCCCGTCCTCGCAGATGGCGTGGATGGCCTCGGCGCCGCTCGAAAAGGGATGCACGGTATAACCGAGTTGGGACAAAACCCGAGGCACCACCTGCACCTGATCCTCGTCGTCCTCGACAAAGGCCAAGCGCTCGGCGCCCTGGGCCGCGCCGGACACGCACTCGCGGGGCAGCAAGCACATGTCCTGCAAGGCGGGCAGAAAAATTTCAAACCGCGTGCATCCAGGCTGGCTGTGCAGATGGATCGCGCCGTCATGACTGCGCACGATGCCATGCACCACGGCCAAGCCCAGCCCCGTGCCCTCGCCCTTGCCCTTGGTCGTGAAAAACGGATCGAAAATCTTGTCCTGGATGGACTCGTCGATGCCCGGCCCGCTGTCTTCGATGGACAGCGCCGTGTACACGCCGGGCTCCAGATTGCCGAGGCGCGGATCATCGCGCTCCAGGTTCACGGCCGCAAGGCCCATGGAAATGACGCCCCCCTGCTCGCCCATGGCCTGAAAGGCGTTGGTGGCCAGGTTCATGACGATCTGATGAATCTGGGTCGGATCGGCCAGGCAAAAGGGCAGCTCCGCGTCGATGGAGTCCAGGACCGAAATGTTCCGGGGCAGGGAGGCCCGGATCAGGACCACGGCCTCGCCGACCACCTCGCGCAAATCCGTGGGAATGAACCCTTCCTGGCTCGGCCGGCTGAAGGTCAGGATTTGCTTGATCAGACCGCTTCCGCGCATGGCGGCCTTGAGACAGCGGTCCAGATCCCTCCAGACCAGGCTGTCCTCGGGGATGTCCTCCATGGCCAGTTCCGTGGAATTCATGATGGAAGTCAATATATTATTGAAATCATGAGCAATCCCCCCAGCCAAGGTGCCGATGGCCTCCATTTTTTGGGACTGCAGGAGCTGCTTTTCCAGACTCATGGTCTGGGTGATGTCCTCGGCCGTGCTCAGCACGCCGACCACCTCGCCATGAGGGTCGTGCAGCGGGACCTTGTTGACCAGGAACCAAACCGTCTCGCCCGCCGCGTTGTGGGCTTCCCAGCGCAGCAAGAACCGGGGCTCGTTGGAGTCAATCACCGCCCGGTCCAACTCCGCCATGCGGTCGGCTTCGAGCCGGTCCGAGGCGAAATCCAGGAACAGCTTGCCGTTGATCGAGGCCAGATCGGGCTGTCCGACATGGGTCAAAAAATTCCGGTTGGCGCCGATGATCCGCAGCTCGCGATCCTTCCAGTCCACCAGCTGCGGGATGGTGTCGAGGACCAGTTGCAGCATGGCCTCGGACGCGGCCAAGGCCAGTTCGGCGGCCTTGCGGTCGGTGACATCCTCCACGAACCCTTCGTACAGACAGAAATCATCGTCACAGCCGCGCACGGCCCGGGCATTGAGATTCGCGGTGATGACGGCGCCGTGGCGGGTCTTGAACAGGACCTCGAACTCGATGGCCCCCGTACTCTGTTCGTACAGATCCAGTACGCGCAAACGGTCGCTCTGCTGGTAATAGAGAGCGGCGATGTTCGGATTCGCGGCGATGAGGTCCCTCGGGCTGGCGTAGCCAAGCATGCGGGCCAGGGCCGGGTTGGCGTCGAGCCAGGTCCCGTCGGGCGCGGTCCGGAAGATGCCCAGGGCGGAGTTCTCGAAGATGCTCCGGTATTTCTCCTCGGCCGCGCGCAAATCGTCCTCGGCCTTCTTGCGGTCGGAAATATCGTAAATGACGCCGACGATGCCGGCGTTCTCGCCCTGCACGTCGGCGTAGGTCGCCTTGTGCAGCACGACGGAGCGCAACGAACCATCCCCGTGACGGATCTGGGCCTCGAAGGAATCCATGCGTCCGTCCAAGAGCGGCGCGAACCGAAATTCGGCCAACCGGGGCGCGGCCCTGTCCTTCCACTCGAGTCCGAACCACCGTTCGAAGGCATGGTTGACCCCGATGATATCCCCGCCCCGGTCCGTGAAATAGATGGGAATGGGCAGGGTATCCATCAAGGTCCGCAGGAAGGACAACTGATTCTTGATGCGGACCTCGATCTGCTTGCGTTCCCAAATGTTAATGACCAACAGCACCAGGACCAGGGACAGCACGATCAAGCTGATGATGATGGTCCAGAACTGATGGCGGTTGATGGAATAAAACGGCGACGGCTCGTTGATGAGAATGCTGTCCTCGGGCAGCAGGTCGCGATTGATGCGCAGCGCGGTCACGATCTCGTAATCAAACATGGCCGGCTGATCCGGGCTGGTCACGACCGGAATAGAAGCGGGCGACTCGCCGTCCAAAATGCGCAAACCCATCTCCGCCGCGGCCCGACCATGGGCGGAGCCGCTGATCATCTTTCCGCCGACAAGACCCGAGCCCAACAGAAAATCCCAGGCCCCATAGAGCGGAACATGGGTTTTCTCCCACACGATCCGCAACAGGTCCTGGGCTGAATAGACCTCCTTTCCCACGTCCTTGTAAAACGGAATGAAAAAGAAAATGCTGTCCTGGGACGCGGCCCGCACCCGCGCGATCAGTTCGTCCAGGGTGAAGTCATCCAGGAATTCAACGGACATCGTTCGCGGCAAGGATGGAAGTTGAGCCCGCACCTGGTTGGCTATGGCCGCTCCAGTCAGACTTTTGTCGCCAATGACGACCAGCCGCTTCTTGCCCGGATGAAAGCGCATCGCCATGTTGATGTTGTCGATAACGTCGAAATTCTCCAGAATCCCGGTCATGCGGTCGCGCATGGGAATGTCCTTGGGGTCCACGTCATTCACGCCGCAAAAGACAACGGGCACGCCGGGAAACAGAGCTTCACCATGCATGATGACAAAATCAAAGGCATGGTTATCCGAAGCGATCACCAAATCAAACTTTGTATCCCGAAATTTGAATTTATAGTAATTATATAAAACATCATTGATCTCGTTCGCATAGAATCGCTTCGAATCCATATACTCTATCTGCAGATAGATATTCTTCTTGCTCGCTTGAAACGCATCGCGAGCCCCGTCCAATATCGTATCCGACCACTCATACCCATTGTGGTACGAGTTGATGAAAAGCACGTTCTGTTTTGGTTCATCCTGGGCCATGGCCGGATGAACCAAAAAGAACAGGCAAAGAATAAGCGTGATACAGCGAATCATGATCCGTCGCGCACAGATCTAGCGCGTAGCATTGATGTTCTGGAGCGCTGAATACAAGGCCTGGGTGCCCATGTTCTCCAGCCCCTGGGCCATGGCCGCCACATAAAGCTGCTCGACCAGGGCCAAACCGGGCAGCGCGATGCGCATGCGCTTGGCCTCGGCCAGGGCGATGCCCATGTCCTTCACAAAATGCTTGATGTAAAATCCGGGCGCGAAGTCATCCTGGGCGATACGCCGACCCAGATTGTTGATGGACCAGGACCCGGCCGCGCCGCTGCCGATGACGTCGATCACGGCGTCCATGCCCAACCCGGCCCGCACGGCGTACAGCAGGGATTCGACCACTCCGATCATGGTTCCCGCGATCAGGATCTGATTGCTCATCTTGGTGTGCTGACCCGCGCCAGGGCCGCCCATGAGCCGAATGTTCTGGCCCATGCTCTCGAACAAAGGCAGGGTGCGGCCAAAGGCGTTCTGCTCCCCGCCGACCATGATGGCCAGGGTCGCGTTGCGCGCGCCCAGATCTCCGCCGGAAACCGGAGCGTCCAAGGCGAAAATGCCCCGGGCCTTGGCTGCGGCGTGAATCTCCACGGCCAAGCCCGGCTCCGAGGTGGTCATGTCCACCACCACCGCGCCCGGAGCGGCCTGGTCCACGATTCCGTTCTCGCCCAGATAGACCGAGCGGACATCGGCCGGATAGCCGACAATGGAAAAGACGAATTCCGCGTCTCGCGCCACGTCGCCTGGACTCGCGCACCACTGGGCCCCGGCCGCGAGAACGCTCTCGGCCGACTCCTTGGTCCTGGTGTGCACCTTGACCGTGTGCCCGGCCCGCAACAAATGTCCGCACATGGACCGTCCCATGACCCCAATACCGACCCAACCAATTACGCTCACGCGACCTCCTTGCGTTGAAAAACAACATACAAATTCAGTACCAATATTTCCAGATAGATCAGAAGCCCGGAAAAAAAAGAATCGCCGCCACGATTGCGAGAAATATAAAAAAAAAGAAAGAATTCAGGAGATTAAAAATCGTTGCCAAAAAATACAAACATGCTTATAAGGATAAATTATCCTTTAGTACTTTTTTCTGAAGCGAGGTTCCCATGATTTGCTCAAAATGCGGTTGCGACGGTGTGACCGAAAATATCATTTCCTACCAAATGGAATGCCGCAACCACCTCTTCTGCTTCGAAGATGTTCCAGCGCCCAAATGCCCGGAATGCGGACACGTGATCATTTCCGAGGAAGCCATGTCAATTATGCTGGCCAAGATCTCCCAACTCTCCCAAAAAGCGACTATTTCTTATCATAGATGCCGCTGGCCCAAAGCACAACTCATGGACGAACAAGCCCAACTGGCCGCTTCGACCCAAGCCGCCGCAGAACTCGTCGAGACCATCAACAAAAGCGCCCGCAAGGCCTGATCCGCCCACGCGGACGCCTTCACTGCTCGGAACAGCAAAAAGGCATGGATTTCCGGTGGAGATCCATGCCTTTTCCTTGTTCCGCCCTTCAAACGCGGAGGCGGCCAGGGCCGCCCCGATTACCAGGACTTGGAGCGCTGCGCTTCCAGGGCCTGAACTTGCTCCTCGTACGACGCAAACCCGGCCTGGTGCAGGGCATCCAGGACCGTGGTTTCCCAATCCCACGAAGAATAAATGACCGGCTTGTGGAAGATGCCCCGGAAGGCGGCCAGCTCCTGCCGATAGAACTCTTCCTTGGCGCTGCCCAGGTTGGACTGCATCTGCTCGTGCAGGCGCGCCAACTCGCCTTCGTACCAATCCATCAGATCCGCCGCGGACGTATTCTTCTTCAGAATGTGCTCGTAGCGGTTCTCGGCCAAAAGCATGTGCAGGCGGTCCAGATGCTGCTCCTTGAGCCAAGCGCCAAGTCCGGACAAGGGAATGTTCTCGGCCTCGACCTCGGCCACGTCGAGCTTGGTCTGCTGGTAGGTATCCGGCACGACCGAGGCGGACACGATGCCGGCGATGCAGACCAGACCCCGGATGATCTTGGAGTTGGACACGCCCTGACCGCAGAATCCAACCTTCTTGCCGAACTTCTGGCCGGTGAAGATGGTGGTCAGAATGGCCCAGACCACGGCCGGGTCTTCCTCGTCGTAGATGTGGCGCAAACGGGCGTTGTCGCGGTCCGTGCCCAACACCAACTGCGTCATGTCATTGGAGCCGATGGAGAATCCATCGAACTCGCGCAGAAATTCCTTGGCCAGGACGGCATTGCTCGGGATCTCCGACATGAGAATGATCTTCAGGCCGCTGTCCCCGGAATGGATGTTGTGGACCTGCTCCAGGTAGCGTTTCTGAGACCGGGCTTCTTCCAGGGTGCGCACGAACGGCAGCATCAGATGCAGGTTGACGCCGCCAAAAGCGCCGCGCGCCAGCTTGAAGGCTTCCAGCTCCCAATCATGGATATTGCGGGACACGCCGCGATAGCCGAGCATCGGGTTGTCCTCGACGCCCTCGAAGAGCAGGCCGCCCAGCAGGTTGCGGTATTCGTTGGTCTTGTAGTCCGTGGTGCGGTAAACGATGGTCTTGCCGTGGAAGGCCATGGCGAACAGAGCCAAACCCTGAGCCAGGCTCTGGATGTAGAGTTCCTTGCCGCTGCGGTAGCCGCGCGACTTGAGGATGTCCTCGATTTTCCGGGGCAGGGTCCGCACGGTTTCCATTTCCTGCTGAAGGCCGACCTTCTTGGCCACGTCCTCGCGCAGGGCCGCGATTTTGGCCAGGGTGTCGACAATGACCGGCTCCTGGGCGATGCGGGCCACGTTGGCGGCGATGGAATCCTGAATCTCGAGACGACGCCGCTGGGATTGGGCGTCATTGCCCAAATTCTCCATTTCATCGGCATAGCCCATGATCACGGCCACGTGGTCCTTCAGGCAATTGGAAGTCTTGAGCACCTCGAAACGCTGCGTGGCGTATTCCAGATGTTCGTCCAGCTTCTTGTCCAATTCGCGCAACTGGCGATGGATGGCCAGGACCTCGTCCGTGCCCTTGGCTCCCTCGCGTTCGGTCAGCTCCTCCATCTTGCGGGCCAGGCCCGTGACGATGCCGACATAGCTGCGCAGCTTGATGTCCAGGGAGATGGTTCCGGTGGCCATCTGCTCGGACACGATCTTGGTCAGATCATTTTCCAGGGCCGTGAGCTTGGAGCTGACCACGCTGTCCAGATTCCCCAGGTCAAAGGCTTCCAGGGCCAGGGGATGGACGCCGATGTTGCCGAGCATGAACTCGGCCCGAAGCAGCCCGACCTCGAAATCCGGCACCTCGCGCAGGCGGGACAGGAACAGGGACTGCCCCACGTCGGCCAGGATCAGCCCGACCTTGGTCTTGGTGGCGGGCAGCTTGCTGACGTCGATCTCTCCGCCGACCTCGACCAAGGGCAGCAGGCCGCGATAGACCCGGCCCCGGGACCCGTCCACGGTCACCTCGTGGCCGTCCAGGGCGCGCAGCTTTTCCGGACGCTTGATGCCGATGACCGCCGGGATGCCCAATTCGCGCGAGGTGATGGCCGCGTGACTGGTGTCGCCGCCGGCGTCGGCCATGATGGCCGAGGCGATGCGCATGCCCGGAACCATGTCCGGATCGGTCCGCTCCGCCGCCAGGATGTTGCCCTTGTTGATCTTGTTCAGTTCCAGCGCCGAACGCAGATAGCGGACCATGCCCTGGCCCGCGCCGCGGGACGCGCCGTTGCCTTCCAGCAGAATCTCGGCTTCCTTGGCGGCTGCGGGGTCCACTTCCTTGCGGCGCATGAAGATGGTGTGGGGATGGTTTTCCAGGTCCTCGTTCCAGCGCGTTTCTGGACGGGCCTGCACGAACCAGAGACGATCCCACTGGTCGATGCAGAATTCCGAATCCATGATCATGCCGCCATAGCCCTTGCTGATGCAACGCACGCCCTTGGCCACGGACTCGGCCTGGGCCAGGGACAGGGACCAGCGATAGGCCATCTCGTCCGGCACTTCCTCGACCTTGGTGCCCCGCCCGGACTCCTTGTAGACGATGCGCTTGTCCTTGCAGCCCATGTAACGGATGACGATTTCCTGACCGTCCTCGCGCTGAAAGACATAAAACTTATCCGGAGTGACCAAGCCGCCGACAACGGCCTCGCCCAAGCCATAGCTGGCGTCGATGGAGACCAGATCATTGCGCACCGTGCCCCGGCAGCCCGTGGAGGTGTCGGCGGAAAAGGCCGTGCCGGAAATGACCGGATTGATCATGCGCATGATGCACACGGACAGGGACGTGTTCTCGATGGCCCATTCCTGCTTGGCCTTGACCGCGATCTGGTCGTCACCGGTCTGCTCGGCCTTGGCCACGGCATCGAGAATGGCCTCGCGGCGATAGGTCATGGAGCGCAGGTTATAAGCCGAGGCGCAATCCCAGTGATAGGCCTGGGCGACATAATTCTCGCCGACGATGTTGAGATAGGTGTCCTGCAGGCCGGCGAAAGCCTTCTTGCGGCTGTCCTCGCCGGCGGCCGAGGAGCGCACGGCCACGGGCTCGTTTTCCAGACCGGCTTCCTTGCAGATTTCCAGATAGGCCCCGCGCACGGCGTCGGCGACGTCCTTGGGCAGGTCCACGGACAAGATGGCCACCTGCACCAGGACCGAACGCTTGCGCAGCTGATCGATACCCTCGGGAGAGACCGCGAAGCCCTCGACCACGTTGTTGACGAAGGTGCGCAAGCGGATCAGCGTGCCGTCCTGGCGCTTGGCCGCGTCCTTGGCTTCCTGGGCGGTGCGCCGCACGAATTTCTGCAGGAACTCCGAGTCCTTGTTGATCTCGGGATCGTTCCAATCCATGTTGTCATAGGCTTTGTCCACCGTGCTCCGGATGGTGGCCGCGTTGACCTTGGTCTCGTCCAGGAGCTTATGAAAGGCGATGGAGGAGATGGCTCTAAATTGTGGAGCCCGAATGCCTTCGATGGTGCTGATGATCGCGGTGTTGTAATTCTTGCCGCCAACCAAAAGCTCCGCATCCTCGCCAATGGTCACGATATCCTTGCCCGTCAGAACCAGTTGCTTCTGAATCTGCTCAATTTGCGTGGTGTTCACCGCGACCTCTTCCGGCGTTTCGGTTTTCTTCTTAGAACCCTTTTTCTCGCTCTCGACCATCTTCTCCTCCTCTCGTGCGCGTATCTTCACCCCAAATGGGCGGCCAGAAAAAAAACTGGGCATGGGGTACATGCCCGAATCGTGGTCAGTCAATAAGTCCGTGCATGTATGACATGAAAAAAAAGAGCGGCACAGCTCTTGACGTGAAAAGGCGGGCCCGCGCGGACCCGCCTTTTCACGTCAGACTTTTTGGCCGCAACACGGACAGAACTTGAATTCGTCACGGGTCACGGGCGCCGCGCAGGTCGGACATTTCCGGGGCGCGGGAACCAGGACGACCAAAAGTTCTCCCTCCTTGATGGGCACCATCTTCTTGTCCTCCTGGTAATCGGCGACCTTGAGCACCCGCTCGACCATGCCATCGACGGGCGACAGAATCGATTTCTCCTGCTTCATGATGGAGATATTGAAGAGTTCCTCGCCCTTCTTGACCATGTCCCCGGGCTTGACGTGCATGACCCAGAGGTCGCCGCTGGAAGGCGAACCAACCTGATACGGATCGCGCGGATCGGCTATTTCCACTCCGGCCTCGTCCTTGCCCACGGCCTCGGCCACCTTGACCTGCATCGAAAAGGACTCGGAATCCACGGTGTAGGACACCAGGCTCATGCCGTGGTCATCGGGGCGCGAAACGTGTTTCATGGACAGGACATGATGCTTGCCGCTGGAGTCCTTGAACATGGTCTCGTCCCCAGCCTTCAGGCCGTCGAACCAGACATGCAGCGGCAGACGGTTGCAATCCCCGTATTTGGCCGCGAACTTGATGGTGGTCAGGGCGTCGCCGGGATGGTTCAGGTACATGACCAATTCTTCCTCGGTCGGCGTGCGGCCGATGTGCTCGGCCAGACTCTGCTGCTCCTTGATCATGTCCACGTCATGGAGCGTGGTCAGGGGCGAGCATTCCGTGCGGCGGGCGATGGCCTCCCGGTAGTCCGAGCCAAACGCGGACTCATAGACCCAATCCGGTGGAAAGCCCAGGGGCAGACGGCCGAACTTACCCAGCAACAAATCGCGGAAGGCGTCGTTGGCGTCCTGATAAATCTTCAACCGTTCGGTCCTGATTTCCTCGGTCAAGGCCTCCTCGGGCAGGGTCACGACCTGATCGAGGACGGTCAACAATTTGCGCAGCCCCCGCCGGCCGCCGCGTTTGTAGGCCCCGGTCACGGCCAGGAAAGCCGTGTTCCAGGTGATCTGGGAACCGGGCGTGACGTCATGGTAGCGGACGATCTTGCGGATGCCGGCCAGGAATTTGAGCATGAACGGCAGGAGGTGGATATACCCCTGTTTCATGGCCCCTTCCTGGGACGATGAGGTCGCGCCGCCGGGCATGCCGTGCTCGATGACATCATAATCGATGCCCTGGAAATAGGGTGCTGTGTAGCGGTCGTAATAGGGCATGATCTGCTTCAGGACAAAACCACAGCTGCGGATCATGTCCTTGTTCAAATTGGTCTTGAGCCCCAGCTCTTCCAGGTAGGCCGCCGTGGACAGAACCTCGCCCTGACCGTACCAGCGCACCGAGGCGCCAATGGCCGTGTCGACGATGTGCGCCCCGGCCTTGGCTGCGGCCGCCACGGCCGGCACGAACAGACCGTCCGTGTAATGCCGGTGCGAATGGACGATCAGTTCCGGATAGGCGGCGCGGATGGCCGAGACCAGTTCGGTCATGAAGATCGGCGGACAGACTCCGGCCATATCCTTGAGGCCCAAAATGATCAGGCGTTCGGCCTTCCGTTTCGAGCACCCCGCCACCTGGGCGGTCATGTCGATGATCTCCTGCACCACGCCCAGGTAATGCGGAACGTCGAAACCCTTGGCCCAGGACAAGGAAATGGCCGGCTCCCAGATATTGGTCCGGGAATTCAGCGCGACCTCGGCGAAGGGCCGCATGTTCTCGATATGGTTCAGGAAGTCGAAGCAGCGGATAACGTCGTAGTGTTCGCAGATCATCTCTCCGGTGCGACGCATGAGGTTGCGCGGCTGGGGCTTGTAGCCCAGGACGTTGGTGGAGCGGATCAGGATCTGCTTCAAGGTCTTGGGCGCGAACTCATTCCATTCCCGGGCCTCGGTGAAGGGATAGGTCATGTTCGCGAGCATGGCCACGTGGAAGTGCGCCCCACCGCCGTTCTCCAGGGAGAAAAAGCCGCAGTTGTCCAGATAGGGGCCGATGATGCGGTCCTCGGCCAGGCGGAAGCGGTTGCCGGAGTTGGACTGGGTGATGTCGCGGGTCGTGGTGTCCGAAAAATGGACATGATCGGAATCGCGGATATAGGCCAGGGTCGCGTCGCGGTCTCCGCGCGGATAAGGATATTCGTAGTACTCAGGCTCGATGGGCGGCAGGGAGGGCCGGAAGGCCTCCATGCGCTTGCCCTCGCGGGTCCGGTATTCACCGAGCTTCACATAAGGGTTGTAGCCATGGGCGGAAATCTCGGCCACAAGGCGGGACAAGCGCACGGCCTCGGACTCCTTGTCCATGTAATTCATCAGCTCCGGCGAGCGGCCCACGAAATTGGTGTCGTATTCTCCATCGCGGAAGCGGGGATGGGCGATGATCTGGCGGTGAAAGGGAATGGTCGTCTTGACTCCGCCAATGATGTACTCGCCCAGGGCCCGCTCCATGATCCCGAGCACCTTGCCCCACTGCGGCCCATAGGCGATGAGCAGGGACGCCGCCGAATCATACTGGGACGGGAACTCATACCCGCTGCACACGCAGGAATCCACGCGCACGCCCGGGCCGCCCGGAGAAAGATAGCGGGTGATGCGCCCGGCATTGGGCGTGAACCCCTGCTGCGGGTCCTCGCAGTTGACGCGGACCTGCATGGCGTGACTCTGGGGCTTGTTCAGCTCGTCGGACAGACGCAGCTTGGCGCCGAAGGCGACGGCGATCTGCTCCTCGACGAGATCGATGCCGTAGCGGCACTCGGTGATGCCGTGCTCCACCTGCAGCCGGGTGTTGACCTCGATCAGGTACGGACGGCCCGAGCCATCGACCAGGAATTCCACCGTGCACAGCGAATGGTAGCCCACGGCCCGGACCAGCTGGCGCGAGTATTCCTTGAGCTGATCGCGCAGTTCCGGGGTCATGCCCGGCCAGGGCGAGGGCGTGATCTCGACCAGCTTCTGGTGGTTGCGCTGGACCGTGCAATCGCGCTCGTCAAAGGCGAAAACATTGCCGTACTTATCGGCGATGACCTGAATCTCGATATGGCGCACGGAGGTCAGCAGGCGCTCCACATAGAGACGCGGATTGCCGAAGGAAGCCTGGGCCAGGGTCGACGCCTTGACAAAGGCGTCGGACAGCTGGTCCTCGCTGAAGACCTCGTAAATGCCCCGCCCGCCGCCGCCGCCCTCGGCCTTGAGCATGACCGGCAGGCCGATCTCGGCCGCGACCTGCTTGGCCTCGTCCACGGACACGGCCCCCTCGGAGCCCGGCACAACGGGAATGTTCAGCTTCTGGGCCAGCACGCGGACCTGAACCTTGTTGCCCAGCAGGCGCATGGCCTCGGAGGTCGGACCGATGAACAGGATGCCGGCTTCGGCGCATTTGGACGGGAAGGAGTCGTCCTCGGAGGCGAAGCCCCAGCCGGGATGGATGGCGGCCACGCCACGGGTCTTGGCCATGGCGATGATTTTGTCGATATCCAGATATGCCCGCGGATTTTCCCCCAGATGGAGCAGTTCCTGGGCCCCGGCGGTGAAGGGAGCGGTCTTGTCCACGTCCGTGGCCGTGATCATGGGCACGGCCTGAAACACTTCCTTGATGGACCGGACAATACGTCTGGCGGGGATGCCACGGTTGGCGACAAGAATCTTCTTGCCGCGAATCTCCTTGGCGATGTCCTCAAAACTGCAAGGTGTCTGCGACATGTATCTCTCCGTGCGCGTTATATGTACCCTGGGGGTTGGTCCTCGGGCGTCAGGGAACCGCAATGAAGCGTCCGCGTTCCGCCGACAGTGCGCAGGACAATGCCGCCATCGGCGCCGACGCCCGCGTGCACGCCGCGAACCGATGATCGATTGTCGCCGACGCGCACCATGCTCCCGAGATAGGCCAACACAGGTTCTATTGACTGGGAAAACTCCAGGGGGGTTGAAGCAGAAAGTGTGTCAGTGTAGCGAAGCCGTCCAAAATTCACAAGCCGCAACCAGAGCCCCAAAATGGACATCCCACGCGACAAGGGACCCAGAGTGCCGGCGAGGCAGGCCCGATCCTCCCGCAAGGCGGCGTCCTCGGGGCATGAAGCCAGATTGAGACCGATCCCGGCCAGGAGCACCTCGCCCCGCTCCTCGATCAACACGCCGCCCACCTTGCGCCCAGCCAAAAGAAGATCATTCGGCCATTTGAGGTGAAGCCGCGCCCCCAGTTCTCCAAGTCCGGCGCAAAGCAGCCAGCCGATGAGCACGGAAACCATGTTTTGCCACGGCTCCGGAGGCAGGGGCAAACGCCAGGCCGCGAACAGGTTGCCGGGCTCGGAAACCCAGGTCCGGCGCATCTGCCCGCGTCCGGCCCACTGCCGGGTGGCCAGGACCGAGTCCCAGACATCAAGCTCCCTCTCCCTGGCCAGATGCATGGCTACATCCAGCACCGACGAACACGGGCCGCACACATGGACGCGTTCCGCGACAGGAAAACGGGCCGCGTCCTCGGAAGCACGCGCAAACGCGGCGTCCGTGACCGACAAAGGCTCGGCGAGACCAGGAATTTCCGGAATCCAAACGATGGGCATCGATGCTCCGTGATCTCGAAATCAGCCCTTGGCTTCCTGCTTCTTCTTCATCAGCAGGCGCTTGAGGGCGGATTTATCGCCGGCGTGGGAAGTCGCCGACACGGGGCGGGCCATGGCGCGGGGCGCGGGGCGCGGCGCTTCCGGCCGCGACGCCTGGGTGCTCTGGGCGGGGTGGATCGGAGCCGGCTCGGCAGCGGACGCGGAATCAACGGCTGGAGCCACCGGCGGCGGCGCGGCGTTCGAAACGACGGACGACGACGCAACCATTTCCTCCCGGACCACGCGGGGCGGCGCGGGACGAACCGGCGCGACCGGCGGAATCGGACGCGGGGCGGGCAAGCCGGGCTTGGGCGGAGGCGGACTGATCGGGCGAGGGACGGCCATCGCGGGAACGGGACGCCCGAAGGCAGGCGGGACGGACACGAGAGCGTCTCCGCCCTGGGGCTGATAAAAAATGGAACGCAGATACCGTTTGGGCTCGAAGGCGACGGTAACCCCGGTCAAGGACTCGGTGGAGCCAATGATCAGCGCGCCGTCAGCCTCCAGCACGCCGGCGATCTTTTCGAACACCGCTTTTTTGTCCGCTGGCGTGAAATAAATGGCCACGTTGCGGCAAAATACCACGTCAAACTTCCCCAGACCGACAAACGGCTTCATCAGGTTGAACTTCTTGAACGTGGCCATGGCCCGCAGTTCGTCCTTGATCCTCCAGCCGTCGCCCGCCGGCGTGAAATACTTGTGCAGCACGGGCATGGGCAAGCCGCGCTCGATCTCGAACTTGTTGTATTTCCCATAGCTGGCCTTGGACACGGCATCGTCGGAAATGTCGGTCCCCAGGATGGAAATCTGGAACCCGCCCAGATTGCCCAGGGCCTCGCGCAGGGCGATGGCGATGCTGTACACCTCCTGGCCGGTGGAACAGGCCGCGCTCCAGATGCGCAGCGGCACGGGCCGGCCCGGAAAGGCCTTGGACCGGGCGTCGATGAGATCCGGCAGGATCTTGTGCTTGAAGACCTCGAACGGAGACGCGTCGCGAAAAAAAAGGGTTTCGTTGGTCGTGATGGCGTCGACGATCTCCTTTTCCATGTTCCCGCCGCGATCCGCCTTGGCCTTGGAATACAGCTCCATGTACGAAGCGCAGCCGTATTTCCCCAGCAGGTGCTTGAACCTCGTTTCCAACAAATAGGCCTTGCTGGCGTCGAGGGCGACGCCGGAAATGGCATAAATGTATTGGGAGAGAACCTTGATCTCGTCCGCGGAAATGGAAGTCATGCTGCTGCCCGTGAGTTGGAGGTTGGCTTGCCTAGCGCACGGTGCGGACGATCTCGGAAGCAATCATCCGCAAGGGGCTGATCACGTCCACCACTCCGGCTTCAATGGCGGTCTTGGGCATGCCGTAGACCACGCAGGATTCTTCGTCCTGCCCGATGGTCACGGCCCCGAAACTCTTGAGCACCCGCAAGCCCAGGGTTCCGTCCCCGCCCATGCCGGTCATGATGACGCCAGTGCTCAACGCGCCGTACTCGCGGGCCACGGATCGGAACAGATAGTCCACGGCCGGCCGGCAGTTGTTCTCGGGCGGATCGTCGGTGATCTGGATGATCTTGACGCCACCCACGCCGACGGCGACCTTCATCTGTTTGCCGCCAGGCGCGATGTAGATCACATCCGGCTCCACCGTGTCGTTGTGCTCGGCCTCGCGCACCGCGTACTGACATTTGGCGTCCAGACTTTCGGCCAGGGACTTGGTGAACAGCGGCGGCATGTGCTGCACCACGAAAATAGGCACCCCCAGTTTGGGCAACTGCGGCAGCATCGTGGCCAAGGCGTTGGGACCGCCCGTGGAAATGCCGATGGCCACGGCCTTGGACTTGCCCGTGCGCTTGGACGAGGCGGCGGGCGGGATTGGCGTCCGTGGCGGAGGCGACGGGACGGCGCGCCGCTGCCGCAGCAGGGCTTTCAGTTCCAGGCGCTTGGCGAAGGCCTTGATCCGGGGCGACAGGGCGTTGCGCAAGTACTGCACGTTCTCCTGCTTGGCCTCCGCGTCGGGCTTGGCGATGAAATCAAAAGCCCCCAACTCCAACGCCCTCATGGTGATGTCGCTGCCCCGCTTGGTCAGGGTGGACAGCATGATCACGCCGATATCGGGATGATCCTTCTGCATGGCCTCCAGCGTTTCCAGCCCGTTCATGATGGGCATTTCCACGTCCAGGGTGATGAGATCGGGCTTCAGCGAGGCGATCCTGGACAGAGCAATCTTGCCGTTGTTGGCCGTGCCCACGACCTCCACGCCGGGCATGGCGGCCAGGATATCCCCGACGACCTTACGGTACATAATCGTATCATCGACAACCAAAACACGAAGATCCATGAATTCTCCAAACGCCGCGCACAGGCCGCGACGGTTCACGACTAGTCGTCGGCCAGCACTTCCTCGATATCCAGGATCGCGACTAGGTCCTTGGCGGCCTTGAACACGCCCTGAAAATACTTTCCTTTCACGCCCTTGATATTGGACGGCGTCGGTTCCAGTTCTTCCCATTTGGCCGTGACCACGTCCGTGATCTTGTCCACCAAAAGGCCGATGTTCTCGTCGCGTGAATTGACGATAATGATCCGGCTGCTTTCAGTTTTTTTCGAAGGAGCCAAGCCCAGCTTCCGCCCCAGATCAATGATGGTCACGATCCGACCGCGCAGATTCATGATTCCCAGCACGTAGTCCGGCGCTTGCGGGACCCTGGTCATCTCCATCTGCTTGTTCATTTCCTGGATCACGTTGATATCGATGCCGCACAATGCCGAACCCACGAAAAAACAGGACAGCTGCACGGGACCTTTCCTTTCCTTGGCGTTCCTTTTCATCGCATTCTCCTCTGGTCCTAGCTCGCGTAGCGTTTCAATGTCTCGTAGATGGATTGCAGCAAACGCTCCTTGTCCAGCTTGATCTGGTAATCATCGATGCCCACCGCCTTCCCCCGGGCCACGTCTTCCTCCCCGGCCAGGGACGTGAGCGCGACAATGGGGAGTCGCGCAAAGCGGCTGTCCCGACGAATGAGCTGGGAAAGCTCGAATCCATCCATGTTGGGCATTTCGATATCGGTCACGACCATGTCGTATTTATCCGGCTCGGCATCGAGCATGCTCCAGGCCACGACTCCGTCCGAGGCCGTGTCCACGGTGTAGCCGTCATCCTCGATGAATTTTCTGACTTGGTTGCGAAAGAAATCAGAGTCCTCCACCAGGAGCAGATGCGGCACGCCGACATCGCCGGCGTCGTCGGGAACCTCGATGTCGCCCCGCGTGGCGAACCAGTCCGGCTGCACGGTCTCGATCAGCTCGAAAATATCCACGATCAACGTGGTGCTTCCATTGATAACCGCCGAGCCCGAAATGCCCGGCTGCTTCAGGGTGAAGGTGTCGATCGCGGTCCGCACCTCCACCGCGTCCACGGGCGGAGTGGCCAAGAGTCCGATCTCGTGCCCGGCCATGACAAACACGATGACGATGAGTTCCCCGGTCAGTTCCAGCATGGCGACATTGGTCGCCTGATCCAGGGAAAAGACGGGCAAGGTTCCGCCCCGATATTTGATGACCCGCCGGCCGCCGACTTCCTCGATCTCCTGGGCGTCGATCAGCTCGACACGGGCGACCAGGTCGAGCGGCACCGCGCAGTGCTCGTTGGGCGTGTTCCGGAACATGAACAGGGAATGCTTGTCCTGGGCCGCGCCCGCGTCCGCCTCCTTGCCGCCCTGGGCCGCGCGCTCGCGCACCCCCGTCAGGCTCAAATCTCCCAGACGGCCGAGGCCGGCCACATCCAAAATCAGGGCCACATGCCCGTCGCCCATGATCGTCGCGCCCGCGTAGCCCTGGCATTCCTTGAAATGCCGTCCCAGGGGCTTGACCACGATTTCCACGGAATCATGCAGCTGGTCGACCACCAAGCCGTAGCGGAACTGGCCGGCGGAAACCACGACCAGATTCACGTCCGCCACGCCTCCCTCCGCCTCGCCGGGCGCGAGGTCCTCGCGCAGATAGCGGGAAACCATCTCGGACGTCGAACCGGCTTCGACCCCCAGCCCCAGAACCTTGGTCAGGTACAAAAGTGGAATCAACTCCCCGCGCAGCAGCAGGACCTCGGCGTCGCCAACCATTTCCAACCGTTCGCGGATCTGGGCCACGGGAATGCGCAGCAATTCGTCCACGTTGACCTGCGGAATGGCGTAGCGCTCCTCGCCGACGGAGACCAAAAGGCTCGGAATGATGGCCAAAGTCAGGGGCAGCTTGATGCGGATGGTCGTGCCCTTGCCCCGGGCGGTCTCGATATCGACCTGCCCGCCGAGCTGATCCAGGTTGGACTTGACCACGTCCATGCCCACGCCGCGCCCGGAGACATCGGTCACTTTCTCGGCCGTGGACAGTCCGGGCAGGAAAATCAGGTTGGCCCGCTCCTTGTCGGTCATGCTCTTGGCCTGATCCTGGGTGATGAGTCCCTTGGATAGGGCCTTGTCCACGATCTTGTCCGTGTTCAATCCCTGGCCGTCGTCGACGATCTCGATGATGACCTGCCCGGCCTCGTGATAGGCCTTGAGCACGATGGTTCCGGTCGGCGACTTGCCGGCGGCCACGCGCGCGTCCGGGAGTTCGATGCCGTGGTCCGCCGAATTGCGCACCAAATGGGTCAGCGGATCGCCCAAGCCCTCGATGATGGTCTTATCCAGCTCGACGTCGTTGCCCTCCAGCTGGAGATCGATCTCCTTGCCCAGATTGCGGGCCAGATCCCGGACCACGCGGGGAAATTTATTGAAGATGTTGCCCACCGTCTGCATGCGGGTGAGCATGATGGTTTCCTGGAGTTCCGAGGTGACGAGGTCGATGCGCTGGCCGGCGACCTCGATCTGATGAATGGCGTTGGTCGAGATGGCCTGCATGAGCTGGTTGCGGCTCAGGACCAATTCGCCGGCCAGATTCATCAAATCCTCGAGCAGGCTGACATGGACGCGCAGGGTTTCGGGTTGGGCCAGGGTCGTCTTGGGAGACTTGGCCTCGGCCTTGAACGAGCCATCGTCCTCGGGCGCGGTCTCGAATCGCTGGACCGGAGCCGGCTTGGGCTTGGACTCCGGACGGGGCTCGGGACGAGACGCGGCGTGGGCGGGAGGCGCGTCCTCGGCCATGGGCTTCATGGCGGTAGCCAAGGCCGCGCCGTTCAAGATTTCCGAGACCAGGGCGTCGGTCCTATCCTCGGCCGGCATCACGGGCGTGGAGGCCAGCAATTCCTGGGCGAAATCGGGAGCATCCAGCAGGGGCGGGGCCAATGGCGCGTCCAGATTCAGGGCGGTGATGAATTCGCTGTCCAGATCGAGCAAGGCCGGCATGATGTCTTCCTCGATGATGGACCCAAACAGTACGAAAAAGGGAATGCGGTTGGAAAAAATTCCGTCCTCGAGCGTGCCGACGGCGTCCATGTCGACCTTCAGGTCGAGCACCACTCCGCTGGCTTCCATGTTTTTGAGCAGTTCAAGCGGATTTTTATTCTTGCCGTGCACGTCATGAATCAGATCGAATTCCAGCAGGTACAGATTCTTGCCGCCCTTGCGGTTCTGGAGCAGATCGAATTCCGGAATGGTGAAGACCGTGCGCCCGCCGGAGGTCTGGATATCGACCATGCGGTCCACGGAGCTTTTTTCGTCGTTCCGCAGATTGGCCGAGGTCACGCCGGTCAGGGCCGCGATATGGTCGTCAATGAACTCGTCGTTGCTCTCGGCCACGTTGCGGATCATGTCGCGCAGTTTGTCGAAGGCCAAGAGCACAATGTTGACCACTTCCGGCTCGGGGACCAACTCGCGGTTGCGGATCATGTCCAGGACGTTCTCGATCTTGTGCCCCAGATCCTTGATCTTGGTCAGACCCAAAAATCCGGCTCCACCCTTGATGGAGTGCGCGGCGCGGAAAACCTTGTTCACCAACTCCTCGTCGATATCCGCCCCGGCCTGCTCGATGGTCAGCAAATCGTTCTCGATATCTCCAAGATGTTCCGAGGCTTCCTCCACGTACATTTGGAGAGTTTCGTCATCCATCATCATTTCGCACGCTCCATGTGGGTTGCAATTCAAAGCCGGAAACCGTTCGGATCACTCGCTCATCTGAAAATGCCGATCAAGGCGCATGGACCGGAACAGCTTGGCAATATTCGAGGAAGCATTCTGAATCACGAGCGCCCCGCCCTTTTTCCGCATCGAGTTATGAATGGCGATCAACAAACCGATGCCAATGGAATCCATCATCTCCACCCCGGCCAAATCCAAACGCAATTCTTGCGGATCCTCGGCCAGCAGGTCGGTCAGCTCCTGCTTGAATCGAGGGACCATGGTCGAGACGATGTCCTGGTCCGGCCGGACAGTGAGCACGCTGTTTTCTCGTGTTATTTCGGACATGGAAAATCTCCTGTGAAAAATCTCGGTGCCTCGCACTACACAGGGCACAGTCTGATTTCAACCTACGCGACTCGCATAATTTTGCAACAAATACCGCTCATTGCCGGGCGCGGCCCAGGCCATGGCCACCGCGCCCCTCCACAACGAGAGACGACACCGCCTCCGTATGTGACCCTCCCGAAAACCGCAAAGCCCAAAATCGCCGAGAACGGGGCGGACGCGGATTTCGCCGCCACGCCCCGCGGACAGCGGCCCGAAAAAGCCCGCGCTGGATTTACGGGCGCGAGCCTGATACCATTTCCAAAACAGCGCAAGCGACCGCGCCCAACATTCGGAGAACCCATGGACTTCCAGTATTGGCATTGGCTCGTTTTCGGCATGATCCTGATCATCGCCGAGGTCTTCATCCCCAGTTTCACCATCTTCTGGTTTGGTCTGGGCGGTCTGCTGGTGGGCGGGCTGCTCTGGATCGCGCCGGGCGTGGGACTCACCGCGCAGCTTTTGCTCTGGGCCGTGTTCTCGACCCTTCTGACCGCGTTCTGGTTTCTGGTCATGAAACCCCGCATGGTGGACAAGACCCGGGCCGGCATGTCGCGGGAAGCCTTGCTGGGCGAAACCGGCCAGGTCATCCGCGCCCCGGATGGAGAACGGCGCGGCATGGTCCGCTTCTCCAAGCCGCTGCTCGGGTCCGACGAATGGACCTTCATCTGCGACGACCCCGTGCAGGTCGGGGACCGGGTCCAGATCCGCGATGTGTCCGGCAACACCCTGGTTGTCGCCCCCAAAATCACCAAACAAGCCTGACAAGGAGATCCATCATGTTCAGTCCAGGACTCACCGTCGTTCTTTTCCTGCTGCTTTTGGTCATCGTCACCATCGCCATGGGCGTGCGCATCGTGCCCCAGGGATATAAATTCGTGGTCCAGCGCCTGGGCAAGTATCTTTGCACCCTGAGTCCCGGCCTGAATATCATCATCCCCTACATGGACACCGTCGCCTACAAGGTCACGACCAAGGACATCGTCCTCGACATTCCGTCCCAGGACGTCATCACCCGCGACAATGCCGTCATCATCACCAACGCCGTGGCCTACATCAACATCGTGTCCCCGGAAAAGGCGGTTTACGGCGTCGAGGACTACCGCATCGCCATCCAGACCCTGGTCCAGACTTCGCTGCGCTCCATCATCGGCGAAATGGACCTCGATGACGCGCTGTGTTCGCGGGACATGATCAAGTCCAAGCTCAAGGAAGCCATTTCCGACGACATTTCCGACTGGGGAATCATGCTCAAGACCGTGGAAATCCAGGACATCAATCCGTCCCAAACCATGCAGCACGCCATGGAGGAACAGGCCGCGGCCGAACGCGCCCGCCGCGCCACCGTAACCCGGGCCGAGGGCGAGAAGTCGGCCGCCATCCTTCAGGCCGACGGCCGACTGGAAGCCTCCAAACGCGACGCCCAGGCCAAGGTCGTCCTGGCCGAGGCCGACCGCGCGGCCATCGAAAAAGTGGCCCTCGCCGCCAAGGAGGGCGAACTGCCCCTGGTCTTCCTCCTGGGCCAGCGCTACGTGGACGCCATGCGCAAAATGGCCGAAACGAACAACGCCAAGGTCGTGGTCCTGCCCGCCGACCTTCCCGCCGCCGTGCGCGGGATCATGGGCACGCTGGGAAAATGAGGAGGCTGATGGTGGAGACGGGACCGCGTCGAGAGGTGGACGCTCGCGGCCAGGACGGCCGGACGCACTGACGCGGCTCCCACGTTCGGAAATGGGGAGATCCAGGAGAGACGGAGTGCTCGCTCGCGCCCGGGGCAAAAGTGGACGCCGATGGCGGGGTTGGTTTTCGCTGGCGGTGAGCCATAAAAAAACCCACTTCGCAGTGGGTCATGGTCGGCTGGTGGAGGGGGGAGGATTCGAACCTCCGAAGTCGTACGACGACAGATTTACAGTCTGTTCCCTTTGGCCACTCGGGAACCCCTCCAGGCAGAGGCGGTTGATAGATAACCAATCGTCCGTGGTCAAGCATTTTTTTCCGGAAAAATTTCCTCGACTCCCTGGATCTGGGTCAAGATTCCTTCGCGCAGGGCCAAGAACTCCCCGCTGTGCTCCAGGAATATGTCCACCAGCCGTGGATCGAAAATCTTGCCGCGTTCCGCCGCGAGATAGGCCAGGGTTTCTTCCACGGACCAGGGTTCCTTGTAGATTCGCCGGCTCAGGAGGGAATCAAAGACATCGACCACGCGGGCGATACGGCTGAAGACATGAATATCCTCCCCCTTGAGGCCTTGGGGATAGCCCGAGCCGTCCCAGGCTTCCTGATGCTCCAGGGCGATGCGGGCCGCGGCCTGCATGATGGGCCGATCGGTCTGGTTCAGAATCTCGTAGCCCAGACGCGGATGGCCCTGCATGATCTTTTGTTCCAAGGCGTCCAAGGGACCGCCCTTCAACAAAATTTTATCCGGAATGGCGACCTTGCCGACGTCGTGCATGGGCATGGCCAGGCGCAGGAGTTCGCGATCGTCGCTGTCCAGCCCGGCCAATTCTCCCAGCAGACGCGCCATCTCGGCCACGCGGTGGACGTGGACGCCTCCCACCAGGGCTCGGCTCTCGACGATCTCGCCCAGGGTGAAAATCACCTCCCGATGGGTCTCGGCAATTTCGTGGTTGAGCTGCAAATTTTCAAAAGCCACGGCGACATTGGTCGCGAAAATCCGCAACAACCCCTGCTCGAACTCGGACAGATCGCGCAGCACCCGCAAAAAAAGCACGTTGCTCACGCCCCGATCCGTGCCAAAGCACCCCAGATAGCAGTCATCCTCGAAGATGCAATCCTGCTTCGCGGCCGCCTCTCGAATCAATTCCAATTCCCGGGGCGACAGGACCTCGCTGGCATGGTGTGTTTCCAGCCCGGCAAAATCGCCGGTTCCGGCCACGATGAGAAAATCATCGCGCTCTTCCTGGGCCGCGAACCCCGAGGCGTTTTCCAGGTACATGGAACTGTCCTCGAGGCGCAAAAGCGAGGTCATCTGGGTCAGCACCCCCCGCGCGAAGGGCTCCAGGCTGGAAGCCTGAAACAGGGTGGCCGAGGCGTCGATGATCTCTTCCAGGCCCTGACGGCTGCGGTTGATGGCCCGCAGGTCGCGATAGGAGCGAATGGCCGTGGTCACGGAGGTGAACAGCTTCTGGGCCGTCAGCTCGGCCTTGCTCTTGTAATCATTGACGTCATAGTCCGTGATGACCTGACGTTCCGGGGCCTGTCCGGGCTGCCCGGTGCGCAGGATGATCCGAACCAGGATGTTGTCCAACTCGTCGCGCACGTATCGGGCCAACTCCAGGCCGGCCAGGGGAGTTTCCATGACCACGTCCAGGAGCACGACCGCGATGTCCGGATGCTCCTGGAACACGCGACGCCCCTCCTCGGCCGAATACGCGCTCAAAAATTCCAACCCCCGGCCCTCGAACTCAAAGCCCTCCAGCACCATGCGGGTGATGCTGTGCACTTCCTCCTCGTCGTCGACGACGAGCAGTTTCCACGCCTCGCGGAGCGTGCAGGGCGCGGGGCAGGAGTCTTCCTCGGCGAACAGGATATCTTGATCCAAATCGGTCATGGCATCCTCCAGGGCGCGTGGCGTCTAATCGGGATATGAGTCACGGATGGCCACGATTTCATGCAGATTTTCCAGAAAAACATCGACCAAGGCCGGATCGAACTGCCGGCCGCGTTGCTCCCGCAGGTAGGTCAGGATCTCGTCCAAGGGCCACGCCTTCTTGTAGACGCGCGCGCAGGCCAGGGCGTCGAAAACATCGGCCAGAGCCGTGATGCGGCCAAAAATATGCGTTTCCTCGCCGACCAACCCTTGCGGATAGCCCTGGCCGTCCCACCACTCATGATGCTGCAGGGCGATGGTCGCGGCCGTGCGCATGATCCGGCGCGAGGATTTTTTCAGGATGGAATGCCCCAGGGTGGTGTGGGTCTTGATGACCGCGTATTCCTCGTCCGTCAGCTTGCCCGGCTTGAAAAGAATGGAGTCGGGAATGCCGATCTTGCCCACGTCGTGCATGGGCGAGGCCATGCGCAGAAGCTGGGCCCGCTCCAGGGGCAATCCGGCCTTGATGGCCAGCAGATAGGAAAACTCGGCCACCCGCTTCACGTGCTGGGCGGTTTCCTTGGAGCGGGTCTCCACCACCTCGCCCAGGGTCAGGACCACCTCGCGCTGGGTGGCGACGATCTCCTCGTTCAGGAACAGGTTGCTCAGGGCCACGCCAATGTTTCCGCCCAGAACCTGCAACAGCCCCTGCTCCAGTTCGCTCAGGACATGGGCGAAAACGGCGTGAAAGACATACTCCTCTCCCGTGTGCGCGTTCAGAAAGCAGGCCGCGAATTCCCGCTCCTGGATCATGACCTTCCGCGTTTGGCGGACGCCCCTGGACAGCCCGTTCAGACGGGATTCCAAGTCGGATGCGAGGCCATCCAGCGGAAGCAGCCCCCGCGTGGTCAAAATGACGTGCCGGCCATCCCGAATCGCGGCCGCCAGGGCGTGGCCGCGACAGGTCGGGCCACAACAGTGTCCGGCCTGCAGGATGAATTCCAGGGCCATGTCCAGAAAATGGGGAATGGAGGACTGAGTGAAGAGCGAGGCCGAAGCGTCGACCACGTCGCGCAGCCCCAGCCGCCCCTGCTCGATGGACAGCAGATCGCGGTAGGAGCGGATGGCCGTCGTGATGGAGGTGAAAAGGCGCTGCTCGCTCAGTTCGGCCTTGTTCCGGTAGTCGTTGATGTCGTATTCGGTGATGACGGTGCGTTCCGGAGCCTGACCGGGCTGGCCGGTGCGCAGAATGATGCGGACCATGGTGTTTCCCGCGTCCCGCCGCACGTAGCGGGCGAATTCCAGACCCGCGTTTTCCGTTTCCATCACCACGTCCAGGATGATGACCGCCGTGTCCGGATGATCCGCCAAAAGCCGCCGGGCCTCGGCCGCCGAATAGGCGTGCAGATATTCAAGACACCGATTTTCGTAGCGGAAATCGCCAAGAGTCAAGACCGTCACGCGGTGCACGAACTCGTCGTCATCGACGATCATGACCTTCCACGGCCCCAAATTGGAATCCGGGGGCGGAGGAGGACATTCCTCGGCGAAACAGAGTTCATCACGGGCACTGTCGAGCGTCATGAAAAGGCCTTGGGCTTGGATCAATCCGGGAAACGGTCACGGGTGGCGACAAACGCGTCGGCATGGGCGAGCAGGATATCGACCATGTCCGGGTCGAACATCTCGCCCCGCTCCCGCCGGATGAAGTCTAAGACACGGTTCAGGGGCCAGGGCTCCTTGTAGACGCGCCGGGACAACAGGGAATCGAAGACATCGATGACACAGGCGACGCGGCCAAAGGGATGGATGGCCTCGCCGGCCAAGCCCCGTGGATAGCCTTGGCCGTTCCAGCGTTCATGGTGTTCGTGGGCGATGATGGCCGCTGCCTGCATGATGGGCCGCCGCGACGCCTTGAGAATATGATACCCGATCCGGGGATGGGTTTTCATGATGGCGAATTCCTCGGCCGTCAGCTTGCCGGGCTTGAGCAGGATGGAGTCCGGGATGCCGATCTTGCCGACATCATGCATGGGCGAGGCCAGGCGGACAAGATCCACGTCCTGCGGGGACATGCCCAGGGACGCGGCCATGAGGCTGGAGCATTCCGAGACCCGGCGGACGTGGCTGGCCGTTTCCTTGGATCGGGATTCCACGCATTCGCCCAGGGTCAGGATGATTTCCTTCTGGGTCCGGACCAGCTCCAGGTTGAGCTGCATGTTGTCGAAAGCGATGGCGACGTTGCCGCCGAAGACCCGCACCAATTTCAGGTCGAAGGCGTTCAGCTCCCGCCCCAGGCGGAAGAAAAGCAGATTCTCGGATCCGCGCTTGGATCGGAAATACTGCACGAAGGCGTCCTCGGAAAAAACGCTGTCCTTCGTACGCACGGCCGTGGTCAAAAGACCCTGCACGTCCGGGGTCAGCGCGCTGCACGCTTCGCCTTCGCCGCAGTGCTTGAATTCACCGGTTCCGGCCACGATGGCGATGTCCCCGCCCATGACCGTAGCCGCGAAACCCGAGGGGGAATGGAGAAAAAGACAGTCCTCGTCGACATGCAGCAAGGATGTCATCTGCTCCAGGACTCCGACCGCGAAGTGCTGCAGGCTGTTGTTCTTGAACAGCCCCCGGGTGGAGGCGATGATCAGGTCCAGGCCCTTGCGGCTCTTCTCGATGGTCTGCAGATCATGGTAGGAGCGGATGGCCGTGGTCACGGTGGAAAACAGCTTCTGGGCGGTGAGTTCGGTTTTCTGCTTGTAGTCGTTGATGTCGTAGCGGGAAATAACCTCCCGCTCCGGAGCCTGGCCCGGCTGACCGGTGCGCAGGATGATGCGGACCATGCGGTTGTCCAGTTCCTCGCGAATGAAGCGGACCAGTTCCAAACCGGCTTGGCCCGTTTCCATGACCACGTCCAGCAAAACGACCGCGACGTCGGCATGCGCACGCAGAAGAGCCCGCCCTTCCTCGGCCGAATAGGCGCTCAGGAAGGACAGGCCCTTTCCGGAAAAAGTCATGCCCTCCAGCACCATGCGGGTAATGACATGCACTTCCTCCTCGTCGTCGACGATGAGGAGCTTCCAGCGCGGCCGATCGGCGCGACGGGGCGCGTCGTGCTCCTCGGCGAAAAACAGCTCGTCGGAAGAGCCAGGAGAAAAAGGCGAGGTATCGGACATGAAACTCTCCGGATGCTCGGCCTCCGGCCTTCCCCTCGCCAGATCTCGGGTCGGGCCGGAAACTGTTTTTTCATGCCATGGCTTAATATCTTTATCAAAACTTTTTTCGTTCCGATCCGCGCGCCCCTCGGCCAGTCCTCACAGCACCCTGAATTCCCGATCAAGGTCAAGGCCTTGGGCCTTGGCCTTGGCCAGGGCCTCCTCGCCGCCCAGCACGCAGACCAGGCCCGAGGACGCAGCCTCGCGCAGGACCGAGCCAAAGGCGCGGAAATCGCGCTCGTCCGTGGCCAAAACCTCGTCGCGGATGCGCTGGCGGGTGGCCGTGGTCACGCCGGCCAGATGGTGGTTCAGGGCCGTGAAGCCCTTGGCGTCGGGCAGCTGGTACGGATCCAGATCTCCGGACGTGCCGATGATGGCCTTCAGGAGTTCGCCCCGGTCCAGGCTGACCTTTTCCAGGAACGCGCCGCATCCGTCAAAGGCGGCCAGACTCGAAACGATATTCGGATCGCGATAGGAACCGTAGCTCATCAATCCGGACAAGCGGCCATGATTGCAGAACCCGCCGTAGGCCCCGCCCAGAACGCGGACTTGCTCCCACAGCCAGGTCGTGCGCAAATATTTGGTCGCGACCAGACTCGAACCGTGAAAACAATAGCCCTGGGCGTGGAGATCGCAGACCTTGCCCACGTAATTGACCTGGGCCGGAATGATGATTCCCTCCCGGTCCCGCCGAGCGGGCGCGGCCCATGCGTCACCCTCCGGAGCGGACGAGGCCAGTTGCCCCAGAAAATCCCGAAAGCGCGGTTCATGGGCGGCCAGCCCGGTCCCATCCATGGTCAAATTGAGGACGGCGTCCCGCCGGGTCGCGATGGCCGCGCGCAGGGTTTCCAAGTCGACCAGCACGCCGGGCCAGTCGCTGTCCACGCGTTGGGCCAGTTCCCGCGTGAAAAAGAGGGACTCCAGCCCGCCCATGCGCTCCTGCAGGCTGTCCGCCAGATTGAAATGGGAGCGCAGGCGCAGCCCGACGAAATGGTGTCCCGAAGGAACCAGCGCATGCTCCAGGCCGGCCTTTTCCTCCAACACCATCTGCCGGAAACGCTCGCGGTCGTCGAAACGGGCCATGACCAGGGCGTCGCGAACAATGTCGAGCATGTCCCCAACCCTTTCGCTGATCGCCTTGGCCCGCACCACCAGCCGGGCCACGGGCGCGGGGCTGTCCTCCTGCTGGGACAGAAGACAGCGGGCGTGAACTCCGCCGGTCTTGCTGTTGATACGCTTGGAAAAGGACACATAATCCTCGCGGGTCGTGCCCATTTCCGTCAGGGCCCGCCCAAAGAGCGGGACCAGGGGGATGAGCCGATCCGGAATCCGCGTCAAATCCAGGGCCAGATCCAGATAGCAGATGTCGTTGGTCGGCAGGTCGTGACGCAGGACCGTGCTTTCCCCCCAAACGGCCGCGTCGGTCGGGACGACCCGCACAGCGGGCTCGATGTCCTCGCGGGACAGAAACGGGATGGTCGCCAGGGCCTCGGGCGCGTCCGGCGCCTCCTGCATCTGGCGCAGGAATCCCGTGCGCTGGACCAGATCCTCGTCCGTGACCTCGGCCTGGGCCGCGCGCAGGGTCTGGATCAACTCCTGTTCCTTGGCCTCCACGACGGCGGCATGACCGACCTCGGGCGCGAGGATGACCGTGGTCATATGCGGGTTCTCCAGAATCTGTCGGCGGATCAGATCCTCGAAGACCTGCTCTCCGGCCGCTAGGCGCGCCTTGAGGCTGGCCAAGGGGGCCTCGAAGGCGACCAGCGCCAACGGATCAAGATCATAGAGCCAGGAGCCCAGGGCGCGGAGCATGACGATGAGGCCGCGTGGATAGGAACCGGTATTGTTTTCGCGCAGATCGAACTCGGCCGAGTTGATCCCGGCCTCGATCAGATCGGCGTCAAAGCCATGGGTCACGAGTCCGGTCAAGGTGTCGATGATGAGAGAGCGCACCGCGTCGAAATTCTCGGGCAAGACGCCCTTCATGCCCACGGAATAGTACATCTGGGCCATCTCGTGCTCTATCCCGACGCCGGTCAAATCCTCGCCCAGCCCGGATTCGATCAAGGCCTTGCGCAGGGGCGAGGCGTTCATGCCGGTCAGCAGATAGTCCAGAATCTTGCAGGCCAGCACGGTTTCCGGGTCGCTCTTGGCCGGAAACAGCCAGTTCATGGTCAACATGCCCAGGGCTTCCCCCTCTTCTCCGCTGGCCTCGAAGGCCCGACGCAGTTCACGAGGCTCGGCGAAAACAGGCTGCGGCGCGATGGTGGAGTCCACCTCCAGGCGCTCGAAGCGGTCCAGATAGTCGCGCAGCAGGTCCAGACGGGCCTCGGGATCGTCGTCGCCGTAAAAAAAGATCCAGGCGTTGGACGGATGGTAATAGGTGCGGTGAAAATCCAGGAACCGCTCATGGGTCAGGCTGGGAATGACCTCCGGATTGCCGCCCGAATCCAGGCCATAGGTGATGTCGGGAAACAGGGACTGCTGGGACAGCTCGGACAACTGCGAATCCGGCGAGGAGTACACACCCTTCATTTCATTATAGACCACGCCCTTGATGGCCAGGGGCGCGTCGGCGCTCTCCAGGTCCAGATGCCAGCCTTCCTGCTCGAAAATTTC
>CAYLNA010000003.1:39375-40903 GCA_964384665.1 uncultured Desulfovibrionaceae bacterium
ACCTTGTTCTCGTCGCTGTTGCGCACCGACAGGATGCGCGCCCCGGTCTTGTCGTGCACGAACAGGTCGGCGTGGGAGGCGATTTCCTCGACATATATGGATGAAAGGCGGGTGAAACCGGTGCTGGACATCTGATCTCCTGTAAAAAAACTGAGGTGGTGACACGCGGCGCGCGCTCGACACGGACAGCGGCATGCCGTTCTTCTTTGCAAGGCCGAGGGCTTTCTGTAAAGTCCGCCCCGGCAAAGTCAATCACAACCAAGGAGATATGCATGTCCAAGATATTGGTCACCGGCGGCGCCGGCTACATCGGCTCCCACACCACCCTGGCCCTGTGCGCGGCCGGTTACGACGTCGTGGTCTATGACAACCTGTCCACCGGCCGGGTCGAGGCGGTCCTGCCTCCGGCGCGCCTGGTCGTCGGCGACCTAGCCGAAACCGGGCGTCTGGACGCCCTGATGCGCGAGGAAAAATTCAGCGCCATCCTGCACTTCGCCGGATCCATCGTGGTCCCCGAATCCGTGGAGAATCCGCTCAAATACTACCAGAACAACACCAACAACACGACGGAGCTGATCCGTCTGGCTGTTTCCAACGGCATTCCGCGCTTTATCTTCTCCTCCACCGCCGCAGTCTACGGCATGCCCGCCACCGAGTCCGTGACCGAGGACAGCCCGACCCAGCCCATCAACCCCTACGGCCGGACCAAACTCATGAGCGAGTGGGTCATCCAGGACACGGCCTTCGCCCATACGGACTTTTCCTATGTCATCCTGCGCTACTTCAACGTGGCCGGAGCAGATCCGGACGGCCGCATCGGGCAGTGCACGCCCAACGCCACCCACCTTATCAAGGTCGCCTCCCAGGCCGCGCTTGGCCGCCGCGACGCCCTGCACATCTTCGGCACGGACTACGACACCCCCGACGGAACCTGCATCCGGGACTATATCCACGTCGCGGATCTCGCCGGAGCGCACGTCCTGTCTCTCCAGCATCTGGAAGCGGGCCAACCCTCGGGCGTGTTCAACTGCGGCTATGGCCACGGCTACTCCGTGCGCGAGATCGTGGACGCGGTGAAAACAGCCAGCGGCGTAGACTTCCCGGTGCAGGAAAGCGGACGCCGCGCCGGCGATCCCCCCGCCCTGGTCTCCAACCCGGCCCGCATCCGCGCCACCATGCGCTGGCAACCGCGCCACGACGACATCCAGGCCATCGCCCTGTCCGCGTACCTGTGGGAGCAAAAGCTCTAGCAACGCCCATGGCGCGCCTCCACGTCCGCGTCGTGGCGCGGGAGATTTTACCCTGCCCGGCCCCATGAAGCAGCGAGAACAAAAAATATGGTCAATTCTTAAAAAAGTCTTTGACAGAGGACGCAGGCCTCTATAATGAACATTTCTCGTTGGACGGGAAGAGCGAACAGCTCGGTTGTAAGACGACAGGCTTACAACAAGGTTTATGAATTCAATTCCCACGCCGCCCACCAAACGAAAAATGCGGGGTCGTAGTTAAGTCGGTTATAACGCCGGCC